>JBKBUA010000022.1:9596-18269 GCA_046290845.1 Thermodesulfovibrionales bacterium | reverse complement strand
CTGGTAAAAGACCATGAGGCAGTATATCCTTTGATGATGGTTGACCTGTTGCCATCAGGGCTAAAGGGCCTCATGCTTGCCTCCTTCTTTGCAGCCTTCATGTCGACCCTCAGCACATACCTGAATCTCTCCTCTGCCTACTTTGTGAATGACTTCTATAGACCTTTTGTAAAAAGAGAGGCAAAAGATTCACATTATATATTTGTTTCAAGAATAGTAACCCTGATCTTATCGATTCTTACAGCAGCTATAACATATTACACAACCTCCATAGTCGGGATCTTCAAGTTCCTCATAGCCTTTGGCTCAGGAACAGGCCTTGTTTATATAATGCGATGGTTCTGGTGGAGGATAAATGCCTGGAGCGAGGTCTCTGCAATGGTGAGTTCAACGGTCTTTACTATACTCGCCTATTCCCTTTCACCCTTAAAAGATATGCCCTATTATGGAAAGCTATTTTTCATAATATCAGTATCCACAGCAATATGGCTTGTGGTCACATTCCTGACCAAACCTGTCGAGAAGTCGAGGCTTATTGATTTTTATAGAAAGACGAGACCTGGCATCGGGTGGGATAAGGTTGCCTCATGGACTGATGACCCTATGGAGAGGGAAAGGATTAGATACTCTCTCATGAACTGGGCTACCGGGAGTATATCCGTAATAGCCATAATGATAGCAATCGGTAAGCTCTTGCTTCGATATTACACCGGTGGGTTTTTATGGCTATGTATAGCAATAATATCAGGAATAATGCTTTACAGGGGTGGGAGCGTATGGGTAGGAAGGCATGATTCAGGAATTAAACGTTGAAGAATCAGAGAAAGGCCAAAGGATAGACCTTTACCTTACGAAAAGAACAGGCCTCACGCGATCAAAGGTGCAGAGATTAATAAGGGAAGGGTATATCCTTGTTAACGGTGAAAAAGTCAAACAGAATTACAAGGTCAAAGAGAATAATAAGATAAAGATCAATATTCCGTCCGAGGAGATAGAGGGTCTTATACCTGAACCATTGCCTGTAGAAATACTCTATAAGGATGATTACCTGGTGGTTGTTGATAAACCTGCAGGTATGGTGGTATATCCTGCGGCAGGTCACAGGAAGGGAACATTAATGAATGCCCTCGCATACCATCTCGATAAGCTTGCCACGATTGGAGGCCCCTTGAGGCCTGGTGTTGTTCACAGGCTCGATAAGGATACATCAGGGGTAATGGTCATAGCCATTGACGATAGGGTCTACTATGACCTTGTGGAACAATTCAGAAAGAGAAGCATAACAAGGAGATATATAGCCCTCGTTTATGGCCCTTTAAAAGATGAAGAAGGAGAGATAGCAAAACCAATCGGGAGGTCTGAAAGTAACAGGAAAAAGATGTCAACTATTGTAAGGAAAGGGAAAGAGGCTGTTACGAGATGGAGGGTAATTAAGAGATTTAAGGATGCTACCCTGATAGAGGTAAGGCTCGGCACTGGGAGGACTCATCAGATAAGGGTTCATTTCTCATCCATAGGCAATCCTGTCTTAGGAGACAGGACCTACGGAAGAAAGACAGAATTGGTTATTGGTAAAAGGAGGGTAGTTTTTCCGAGGCAGATGCTCCATGCCGAGACACTCGGCTTCAGACATCCTGTGACTGGGGAGGAAATGGAATTTACATCAGCGATTCCTCAGGATATGAAGGATGCAATCAAAAAACTCGGGGGGGTAAAAATCTAAACTCAAACGATTCAACGATAACAGAAAGGCAACATCCATTGCCAGGCCGCTTAGAAGCGAAAATTTCATAAGGAAAATGGAGAGGATATTGAAGCGTGAACTTTACCCCTACGAGGACGGTCGTTTAAAAGAAGAAGAGGTAGGAAAATCTGGGAAGTGTCCCTATGTTTTTGTACTCACCAGTACCGAGGGCAGTAGAAGGAGAAGAGTTTTTTGAAGGTATTTAAAACTTGTTTATCTCTGAAAAGGGACTTCTCTACATATTATCGTCGAAAATCCTTTGCCACATATCTTCACCCTCGCCATAACGTTCTCTGATAGAATTCTCAAGGGCTTCAACTTTTCCCTCATATAGTTCTTTGAATGTTATCCCCTGTTCTGAATATTCCCTGTTTACCTCATCAATGATACTATATACCTCACCGGCGATTCCCTTCCCTCCTATGAAATCCCAGAACTCCTTTCCGATTTTCCAATCAACATGGGAGTATCTTTTTATAATATCGCTAACCTTTTCTCTCTTACCGTAGGTCATACCCAGTAAGGCTATTGAGCCTGCGTTTCTCCTTGTAGCGGAACGTAATAATTGATTTATCATGTTTACAAGGTCTTTATTTGGCGTATTTGGACCCGCCTTCATCTGAATGTAATATCTTTTTCCTTTTTTCTCGATAAAAATGTCTCCCCCCTCAACACCGGTCCCTTTACCACCAATTAGTTTTGCTATCTTTTGGATGCGAGTTCCAAAACTTGTAACGACACTTCTTTCCAAACGCTCATTTATCATAAATTCTGCTATCTTTCGCGGGGTATCAAGATTTAGTATCTTTAAAAGAAAGGGGTTGAAATTAAGATTATTAATATCGAGCTTTTCCAGGGCATTATGCCGTGACCTTGCTATGGCTAAAAATTCTTTCTTGATAAGGTCTCTTATTTTTTTGTTCACTCTTGATCCTTTCTTCTGCTAATTTACAAAACTCAGGGTTGCTGTCAATGAGAATAAAGTTTCTTTTAAGACGGATAGCAGCGATTGCTGTTGTTCCTGAACCTCCGAAGGGATCTAACACGACATCATCCTGTTCCGTGAAGAGTTTTATAAACCATTCAGGTAAGGCAACTGGGAAAACGGCACTATGGTTTTTATTAGAACATTCTGTTGACAAATGCAGGACATTTGTTGGATAGGCCATTTCCCTGCCAAGCCAGTTTGATATATTTTTACCATATTTGCTATTTGTTCTTGATTCTAATCGGATTACATCATTTTTGCCGAGTTTCTTTAGTCTTTCTTCGGCCCAATCACCCATTGGGACCATAACAGCTTCCTGAAACATCTTAAATTTTTTGCTCTTATTGAATTGCAGGCATCGCTCCCAGGCGTCCCTGAATCGATTTGGCCATTTCCCTGGATAACAATTCTTTTTGTGCCATATAAATTCCTCTGTCCATAACCAGCCCTGTTTTCTCATGCCGAGAATTGACTCAATAACATAGGTATGCCTTTCACCATTAAAAACCTTTTCCTTGATATTCAGGATGAATGTCCCCGTAGGTTTTAGTATCCTGAGAAATTCCTTTGTCCTTTCAAGAAGCCATTGGGCGAATTCATCAGGATGGATACCGCCATAATGCCATTTTCTCGCATCAGCGTAAGGGGGTGAGGTGATGATTAGGTTTACAGAATCATCAGGTATTTTTTTACATTCCTTTAAGCAATCTCCGTTTAATATCTTATTGAGATATTCCATTTTGTATAATTATACCAAAAATTAGTTCTTTCGGTGATTTTTTGTCATTTTATACACAAAGGCCAGTATCTCTGCGACTGCCCTGTAGAGTTCGGGAGGGATCTCCTCATAGAGGTCGAGGCTTGATAAGGCCTCGAGGAGTTGAGGGTCGTCCTTTACAGGTATGTTATACTCTCTCGCAATCTCGATAATCCTTTCAGCCACCTTGCCAGACCCCTTCGCAACGACCTTTGGTGCTGCATCCTTTTCAGCATCATACTTGAGCACAGCAGCTTTTTTCCGCTCTCTCTTCATAGTTATACCCTGTAATCTACCCTATCAACTATATAGGGTCTAAGAAATTTTGCATCAAAGGCAGTGACATTTATTGCCTTGAGATTCAAACCAGTACCAGCAAATGAATCATACAATAATTCTCTGTTCTGCTCGATTAATTTTTGTAGGCCCTGATTTTCTACAGCAAAGGAGACGAAAAAGTTTTTATTCTGCAGTGTAATCATCACAGCCAATTCCCCATAACCCTCTAAATTGAGATTAAGTCTGCATGTAAAGGTCTTCTCGCCTCTCCCATCCCCTCTCTTTTTGAAGGAAATATCTCCATCCTTTAATTCCTTCCAGATTATTGGCAGGAAGGTAAAGAAGGAATCTGTAACCTTTGATAGGGCCTGAAAGGTCTCTATCTTTGCGATTCCTTTATCTATTTCGCTTTCTTCAGCAAGCCTCAAAAGATTTGCCTTGAGGTCTTCCCTCAATGATCTCAGGAGACCTTCTTCAAGTTTCCCATCTTCTAAAATCTTTTTGAGTCGGGTCTCGAAAAGGATGCCTGTATTCTCCAGTAGTTCCTTTAAAGTAAGTCCACGACTCTCGGCTGAAGGCCTAAGGAGTTCTTCTATATGCTTGAGACCGAGGATTTCAGACTCTGAGGAAAACATCCTTATCCCTTCCTCTTTCTTTATAGCCTTTAAAAGAAGATTTACAACTCTAAACCTTGTCTCAATAGGCAATGCAGATGGGTCTTCAGGGATGGCCTTTGATAACTCTGAGAGAAGTTTATCGAATCTTCTGGCATATCCTTTAATATTCCCTGAGATAGCTTTATCCATATTCTGAAGGATTGACTGAATCCTTTCTGTCAGCGACTCTTTAGCATTGACAGATTCCGATCCAATAATCTGGAGTCTTAAGAATCCGTCACCCGAGAGTTCCTTTACCTTTAAGGTCATGATCTGTCCGATATCGAGGGAGATTTCTGATTTGACAGAAAGGAGTTTCCCTTTTATCCTTATGTTTATATCACCAGAAGGAAGAAGGTTTATCACCTCTGCCTTAACAACCTCGCCAGGGTTGAGAGTCAACCCCCTAATGAAAGGAGATCTAATCAGGAGATATTGACTCGAGACTATCACTTATAGGGCCTCACTTCTTATTTATCCCTTCGCGAGATCTTTTTCTGTTATTCAGAAAACCCATCTCATTCCAATATATCAGTTAAAAACAACAATCTGCAATCAACATGCTGTATCGATCAGAAGAGATTTATGGATAAATTCGACAGTTCTTTCCGTGATTTGATATAATCTTGCATGTTCCTGCGATTTATGACAGCCGGCGAGTCTCATGGTAAGGCCCTTGTAGGCATCATTGAGGGAATACCTGCTAATCTTCCTCTTTCATCGGATGATATTGATCCCGAACTCAAGAGAAGACAGTCAGGTTTTGGAAGAGGCGGCAGGATGAAGATAGAATCTGACCATGCAGAGATACTATCAGGCGTTAGGTGGGGAAAGACCATAGGCTCACCCATTACACTTATGATCGAAAACAGGGATTTCAAAAACTGGGAAGAAGGGATGTCTGTTGAACCTTCTCATGAGGGTTCAATCCCGCCTATCACAAGGCCGAGGCCAGGTCATGCAGACCTGGCGGGTGCTATTAAATACAATCAAAGAGATATAAGAAATATCCTCGAACGATCCAGTGCCCGTGAAACGGCCATGAGGGTTGCCCTCGGTGCTGTTGCAAAGAGGTTTCTCGCAGAATTCAATATTAAGGTAGTGAGTTTTGTGACAGGGATAGGCAGTGAAAGGGTCGATCTGGGGAGCAGTTTCCTTTCTGATTCCGAAATTATCGATGCCTTCCATAAATCTGAGGCCTCTCAGGTGCGATGCCCTGATTCAAAGGCAGCAGAGAGGATGGTTGGCCTCATTGAAGAGGCAATTAAAAGGGGCGATTCACTGGGTGGTGTATTCGAGGTCTTTGCCCTCGGAGTTCCTGTGGGCCTCGGAAGCCATATCCAGTGGGATAGAAGGCTCGATGGTAGGCTTGCACAGGCGATGATGTCTATTCAGGCGATTAAAGGGGTCGAGATTGGATCAGGTTTTTATATGGCTGGCAGTTTTGGTTCAGAGGTAATGGATGAGATATTTTATCGAGGTGCCGAGGATAGTGGTCAGAGGTCTGTAAAGGGTTTTTATAGAAAGACCAATCACGCTGGGGGCATTGAAGGAGGGATGTCGAACGGCATGCCAATAATCGTGAGAGCAGCCATGAAACCCATACCAACCTTGAGGAGATCATTAAGGTCGGTTGATATAATAACAAAGGAACCTATCGAGGCAGCCTATGAACGCTCCGATGTCTGCGCTGTACCTGCTGCCTCTGTAATCGGCGAGGCCATGGTTGCGATGGTTATTGCAGAGGCGATCAGGGAAAAATTTGGTGGTGATAGCATTGAAGAGATGAAGAAAAACCATCGTTCCTATCTCGAAGACCTTGCAAATTTTTAGTTACTTCAATTTGATCGTTAGTAGTTCCTGATAAGAAAGTATCCTGCCCTTTTTAGATTCCTTAGTGAATCTTTCAGCTTCACCTTTGGTCTTAAAGGCAAGTATGCCATATCCCATGGGTGTCTTAACACCTGAATCTATTACATAAAAGGCATCGCTCATATTCACTCTCTCCGATGTGTAATAATCATGGGTAATCGCATTTGAATCAAAGGAATCTTGCATCGTGGCGCATTGCTGATCCCTCCATAGAAGGGCACAACCAATGTCATCGAACATTACCTTCTGAAGACTCTTCGTATCAGAGACTGAGAATTTGATGTTTTATCAGAAATTTGCATATTGCAGTATGCACATGTTTGAGTTATCCCTTTTTTAATTTCCCCAGCCTGAGTGATACCCAGGGAAAGAACAATAATAAATAGAGAGCTAAGAAACCTTCTCATTATTGCACCTCCTGAATGTTTGAATATTATCATAAAATTCCAGAAATTTCCATTAATCAGCAAAAATTAAAAGAAAGATTCCGTCTTCCCCTTATTGTTGTATGTTATAATCTCCCATGAATCTCTATCTAATTGATGGAAACTCCTATGTCTACAGGGCCTTTTATGCAATAAGGGGACTGCAGAACTCCAAAGGTTTTCCTACTAATGCCATCTATGGTTTTACTAATATGCTCCTTAAGATCATCAAGGAAAAGAAGCCTGATGGTATAGCGATCTCCTTTGATTCTCCTGTCCCAACAGAGAGGCACCTTCTCTTCGAGGCATACAAGGCACAGAGGCCTGAGACCCCAGGAGACCTGGTACGGCAACTTCCATATATAAGAAGGATAATCGATGCCTTTAATATAAAGGTCTTCGAGATACCGGGTTACGAGGCTGATGACATCCTCTGCACTATAGCAAAAAGGGCCTCTGAAAAGGGCATCAATGTCTTCATTGTGACGGCTGATAAGGATATGCTTCAGATCCTAAACAGCCATATAAATATCTATGACCCTATGAAGGACAGGATCCTCGACTCCGGTTACGTAAAGGAGAGATATGGTGTTACACCTGAAAGGATACCTGAATTGATGGCCCTGGCAGGAGATGCTGTTGACAATATTCCAGGGGTAAAGGGCATTGGAGAGAAAACAGCCCAGGAATTGCTTAAAGATTTTGCCAATCTCGATGAGTTGATTCAGCATCCAGAAAAGATAAAAAAGGAGAGGATCAGGAATCTTATTAAGGAGAACATAGACCTCATAAAGCTGAGCAGGGAACTGGCAATAATAAAGGCTGATGTTCCTCTCGAGTTTGAAACATCAGAATTCGCTGTTAAAGAGCCGAAATGGCAGGACCTGTTGACCCTTTTCAGGGATCTGGAATTTGTCAGCCTCATGAAGCTCATCCCAACAACAGAGGTCAAAAGGGAATATGAAGTCATAACAAGAGTTGATACCCTCACTGAATTAATAAAGGATATAGACAGGCCTTTTGCCATTGATATTGAAACCACAGGAAGGGATTCATTAAAGGATACAATTGTAGGGGTTGCCCTATGTACTGATAAAGGAAAGGCATCTTACATTCCCCTGGGTCATTTAAACCTGAAGGAGCAGATCAACAGGAAAGAGGGTATTACAGCAATGGGGAAATTGCTTGAGAATAAAGACATACCAAAGATAGGGCATAATCTTAAGTTTGATATTTCCTTTCTCAGAAGAGAGGGAGTCTATGTAAAAGGTATGCTCTATGACACAATGATAGCCTCTTATCTTCTAAACCCCAACAGACCTAATCATAACCTTGAAGAGGTTGCCTTTGAGTATCTCTCCTATCGGAAGAGGACCTTTCCAGAGGTTATAGGCAAAAGGGCTTCCTTTGCAGAAGTCCCTATTGATGAGGCAACAGCCTACGCCTCTGAGGATGCTGCCCTCGCCTATGAGCTGAAGGAGATACTATTCCCGAGACTCGAAGAGGAAGGGCTCGAGAGTGTTTACAGGGATATAGAGATGCCTTTAATAGAAGTACTGATCGAGATGGAGATTGCAGGGTTTATGATAGATGTTGATAAACTCAAGAATATGTCAAAGGAGATCGAGAGGGAACTGGAGTCGATTCAGAGAAGAATCTTTTTTTTGGCAGGAGAGGAGTTCAATATAAACTCACCAAAGCAATTAAGCCGTGTTCTCTTCCAATCCCTCGGACTGAAGCCAGGGAAGAGAACAAAAACAGGCTTTTCAACTGAATTGAGTGTCCTCGAAGACCTCGCAGAGTTCCATGAACTTCCGAGGGAGATACTGAATTACAGAAGCCTGAGTAAACTAAAATCAACCTATACAGATGTCTTACCAGGCCTTGTAAATCCACTGACAGGGAGGGTTCATACCTCCTTTAACCAGACGGTTACGGCAACAGGAAGGCTC
>JBKBUA010000022.1:0-9499 GCA_046290845.1 Thermodesulfovibrionales bacterium | reverse complement strand
GGGGCCTGATCGATGCCTTTCTCGCTGATAGGGATATTCATTCAAAGACAGCATCGGAGTTATTTAACGTGGATATTGAGTCAGTAACACAGGATATGAGGAGGGTTGCAAAGACAGTTAATTTCGGAGTCGTCTATGGTATATCTCCCTTCGGTCTTTCCGAGGCACTAAACATTTCGAGGGAAGAGGCAAAGAGGTATATCGATGGTTACTTTGAGAGACATAGGGGAGTAAAGGATTATATAGAAAAGACCCTGAAAGAGGCTTATGAGCATGGCTACGTGAGAACCATGTTTGCAAGAAAGAGACCAATCCCCGAATTAAAGAGCAAGACATCTTCAACGAGACAACTTGGAGAAAGGCTTGCGATAAATTCCCCAATTCAGGGAACTGCAGCAGATATAATAAAGATCGCTATGATTAATATCGGGACGGCAATAAGAGAGAAGGGGTTAAAGACAAGGATGATCCTACAGGTTCATGATGAACTCGTCTTTGAAGTACCAGAGGAGGAGGCAGAGGAAATGTCCAAACTCGTTAAGGATAAGATGGAGGGAGTTGTCAGTTTATCCGTTCCTCTCAAGATTGAGTCAGGGATAGGTAAGAACTGGGCAGAGGCCCATGGATGATCATTCCCAGCTCGTTACATCCTTATCCTCTTTCTCACCACCAGGTGCGCCATCCCTTCCATAAGACCACAGGTCATACTCTCCGTGGGTTCCCGGGGATTGATAATTATAGGGCCTCCCCCAGGGGTCATTAGGCAGTCCTTTTTTTAGATAAGGGCCATCCCACTTTTCTATCCCAGGGTTCGTCACAAGGGCATTCAGGCCCTCCTGCGTTGTTGGATACCTCCCCACATCGAGCCTGAACTGATCAAGGGCCTGACCGAGGAGTTCTATCTGCGCCTTCGCTGCACCTTGCTTTCCCTTACCGAGTTGAGGGAATAGCCTCGGCCCTACAAGGGCAGCCAAAAGGCCGATAATCACCATCACAACGAGTAATTCAACGAGGGTAAAACCCTTCAAGTTCCCGAAACCCCGAGACCCCGAACCATCGAATCCTTGAGCCCACAAACCCTTAATCCCTCTAATCATAAAAACCTCCAGATTGCAAAGCGTAAAAACATTTATTATTAAGGTAACAATAAATAAGATTTTAGTCAATATAAGATGGTGAAGGATTTAACATATTTTCCTCCGCTGAGGTATAATAATAAAATCTTACTTGTAAAGCGTGATCCGTAATGAGTGATGAGTTAAACGCCGATAACTCGTCACCCATAATGATAAATTGGAGAATAATAAGCAATGAGAAAAAGATCAGGACCTTTAAAAAAGGTCTTTATAATTTTAGGGCTTGCTATACTGATTGGTATATCCCTCGGCACATACATAGCAGTCGCAAAGGGTCTTCCATCCATTCATGACCTCAAACATCAAAGGGCTATAATAGGCACAAGGGTTTATGCTGATGACGATACCCTGATAGGAGAACTTAAGGTGGAGAGAGGTATCTATCTACCCCTTAAATCAATGCCCAAACACCTCATCAATGCCGTTGTAGCCACAGAGGATTCAAGGTTCTGGAAGCACAAGGGTTTTGACTATGTAGCGATTCTAAGGGCTGCTATCAAGGACATCCTTCATGTAAGGATAAAGGAAGGGGGTAGCACGATTACGCAGCAACTTGCAAAGATAACCTTTCTCACACCCGAAAAGACCATAACGAGAAAGATTAAGGAGATTGCCCTGGCAAAAAAAATAGAAAAGAACCTGTCAAAGGAAGAAATCCTCGAGTTATACCTGAACAGGATTTATTTGGGCCATGGAGCCTACGGTGTTGAGATGGCTGCGAGGGTATATTTTGGAAAGTCTGCAAGGGATTTAAACCTTTCAGAGTCTGCCCTCATAGCAGGCCTTATTAAGGCGCCGTCTCTTTACTCTCCTTATAATAATATCATGCTGGCAAAGGACAGACAAAAAACGGTTTTACAGAGAATGGAAGGGGAGGGCTTTATTAAACCTTCTGAAAGGGAAAAGGCTGAAAAACAGGCCCTTCACTTTGCCACATTAAGGGGAGGAGTTGAGGCAAACAATTATTTTATCGAATATATACGAAGATACTTAGAGGAAAAATACGGCGAGGAAATGGTTTATAAAGGAGGACTGAAGGTATATACAACTCTCGACAAAAGGGCACAGGTAGCGGCAGCGAGGGCACTACAGTTAGGCCTCAGGGAAATCGATAAGAGAAAAGGATGGCGGGGACCAATAGAACACAGGAAGATAGATGTGAACAGCGAGCTTAAGAGCAGGGAAGCAGGTTTTCAGATACCTGAAAATTATACAGACATAACAACAGGCGTAGTTCTTAAGGTCTCTCCCAGGGAGGCGGTTATAAAGGCAAGGGGTATCCTGGGAAGGCTTTCCATTGAAAATGCCCTCTGGGCAAGCAATATCTATGACCCTAAAACAGGAAAAACAACCTATCTGAAGGATTTCTCCCTCGATAAGATTCTGAAGGCAGGGGATGTGGTAAAGGTAAGATTTCTCTCTGTAAAAGGTAATAAGGTAGAGCTGTCTCTTGAACAGGACCCCCTCGTTGAAGGTGCTGTAGTTGCTCTTGACCCTAATACAGGATTTATAAGGGCCCTTATAGGAGGGTATGATTATTCGAGGTCAGAATTCAACAGGGCACTTTATGCTAAAAGGCAGCCAGGCTCCGCCTTCAAGCCCATTATATATGCCGCTGCCCTCGATGCAGGGTTTACTCCAGCAACTATTATTAAAGACGAACCTGTTACCTATCCTGGCGGGCCGAGAGGAGAATGGAGTCCTGAGAATTATGATCATAAGTTTTACGGGCCTACGAGGTTGCGGGATGCCCTTGCCTATTCGAGAAATGTGGTAACAGTAAAGCTCTTAGAATCCGTGGGCGTCAGCAGGGTAATAGATTTCGCCCATAAATTAGGCATTGAAGGAGACATGCCCCATGACCTGAGCCTTGCCCTCGGAAGTATGACGACAACGCCCTTTGAACTCTGTTCAGCTTATGCAGTTTTTGCAAACGGTGGTATCAGGATGAAACCTGTAGCAATAAAATATATTACGGATGCAAAAGGCTCTGTAATAGAGAGCAATGAACCAGAAGGTGAGCAGGTCATCTCACAGGAGACAGCCTACCTTATAACCTCTATGATGGAGGATGTTGTAAACTACGGAACAGGATGGAGGGTTAAGGCCCTGGGAAGACCTGTTGCAGGAAAAACTGGTACCACTAATGATTACAGGGATGCCTGGTTTGCCGGTTATACCCCTGATATTGTTGCCTGTGTCTGGGTAGGTTTTGATGATATGAGGCCCCTCGGCAATCAGGAGAGTGGAGCAAAAGCAGCATCTCCCATATGGCTTAATTTTGTCAAATCGATTGACTCTGGAGAACCTCTCGGTTTTCCTGTCCCTGACGGCATAGTGAGTTATTATATAGACCCTTCAAATGGTCTCCTCGTTAATGACCCATCACAAGGGATAAGAGAGTATTTTAGAAAAGGAACCGAGCCGAGGGAATACTCAACAATCAAGGGAATTTTCAGGGGCCTGATCGGGGATAGACCTGATTACGACTGATTTAAGAAGCCTTCTTTTGTGCCCTTCTCTTGGACAGAAAGATAACGCAATCCTCGCACTTTTTGCCCGATTCCTTGTTACAGATCATGCTGTTTAGTTCCCAGCATGGTTTGGAACGATCCACATAGGCTGTACATGTTCCCTTTCTCTCTTCCGGGCAATCGGTTATCTCCCAGCACGGGGCATAGTCAAGTAGTTTTTTTATACCTTCTATGCTTATCTTCTTGACATGGATTAACTCCCTGACGCACCTAAGCCATTTTATATCATTCTCAGAATAGAAGCGGTTTTTATTTCTCCTTGCAGGTTTGATGAGACCATGTTTTTCGTAAAGTCTGAGGGTTTGATCTGTCGTTCCGAGGAGTTCTGAAACAACGCCTATGGGATATAGAGGCATCTCCTTCTTTTCATCTTCTGTGAGGTCTTTAAACTGCTTCATTAGTCACTCAAATAATTTGCTAATTATAATTATTAAACATCTTTTACCTAAAAAAGTCAACTGACCTGGAAATGATACCCTTGTTAAATAAATACAACTTAATACATAATAAATTATGAGGTATTTCGTTAAAGCGCTGGCCTTTCTATTTGGTTCTCTTATCCTCCTTTTACCTACTGCCATGGCAAGGCAAGAGGTGATTAAAATAGGTGTTGCCTCAATGATTACCCCTGTTGACGCGGTAAAGTATTACCAGGAGATTATTGATTATATAGGTGAACATATAAATCAGCCTGTCCAGATGGTTCATCGAAGAACCTACGAAGAAATGGATGCCTTACTCGAAAGGGGAGAGGTTAAGGTGGCCTTTATATGCTCTTCTCCTTATGTAAGAAACCGCGATAGATTCGGTGTCGAACTCCTTGTAGCACCATCGGTAAATGGAAAGTCGATATACCACGCCTATATAATTGTCCATAAAGACAGCCAAGTTAAATCCTTTGAGGATTTGAAGGGAAAGGTCTTCGCCTTTACCGATCCGAGATCTAACTCTGGTAAGCTTTACCCTACCTATCTTTTAAAGACAATGGGCCTTACTCCTGAAAAATTCTTCAGCAGGACCGTTTATAGTTACAGCCACAACAAATCAGTAGAAATGGTGGCTAAAAGGATGGTGGATGGCGCTGCTGTTGAGAGTATTGTGTATGAATATATGCTCAAAAAGGGTTCCCCTTATGCCATGCAGACAAAGGTCATAAAGAGATCCCCACCCTTTGGTATCCCTCCTGTCGTCGTTACGAGGGATATAAATCCTGATATAAAGAAACGGATAAAAGAGGCCTTTCTAAATATGAACAAGGATAAAAGAGGCAAAGGAATCCTCGAGGCGATGATGATAGATGGATTTGTAAATATCTCCGACAGTGATTATGACTCTATAAGAAAGATGGAGAAGTTCGTATCTGATGTCGCCCCTATTAACAGGGGAGACAAGAATAAAGAGACCATATTTTTTGGAGTTATACCGAGGGATAACCCGAGGATCATGTATGAGAAATATCAGCCCCTCCTCGATTATCTCTCCGAAAAAACACCATACACATATGAACTCGTCCTGAAGAAGAATTATGAGGATACTGTTAACGCCCTCGGCAAGGGAGAGGTTGATATCGCCCTTTTAGGACCACTAACATATCTCGAGGCAAAGGCAAAATATAATGCAATATGTCTAATCAGACCAAAAGGTACCGATGGAAGGGCAACCTATAAAAGCGTAATAATAAAGAAAAAAGATTCTCCTATTACAGAACTTTCTGATCTTAAGGGAAAGAGGTTTGCCTTTTCTGCTTCAAAATCTACCTCAGGAAATCTCATGCCCAGGTATCTCCTGGCCAATTCGGGTATCCACCTTAATGACCTTAACAATTATGCAAATTTTGACTATCATGACTCTGTTGTAAAGGCGATCCTGAAGGGCCAATACGATGCAGGTGCCGTCAGGGATTCTGTAGTACGGAAATATATGAAACTCGGCTTAGAAACAATAGCAGAATCAGGAGAGATACCGACAGGACCCCTCGTTGTAGGTGCAAAGACACCTTTTTCAGTAGCAGAAAGTATAAAGTCTGCTCTTCTCGAACTGAACCCCTCAAATCCAAAACACCAGAATATACTGAGGCGTCTCGATGAAGACCTCCGTTATGGCTTCACTGTTGCCACTGATGATGATTATAAGGAGATAAGGTCTATGATTAACGCAGTGCCTCAGACCTGTGGAAAGGGGTGCCATCCAAAGATAAGGTTATGATCGAGACATTCTCAAGATCAGGCATTCAGTCAAAATTTATCATCATAACAACGATTGCGATTATATTACTGATGAGTATAATTGGGTATATAGCGGTACAGAGAGAGAAGGCCATCCTTTACAGGGAATTCGAAAGAAAGGGTCAGCTCCTTGGCGAAACACTTGCAATCCCAATAATTAATGACCTTATTTACGAAAGACTCGGTCTTGTTGAGGAAGGAGGTCTCCTCGATAACTATATCATGGAGATCTTTAACAGACAGGATATGGATCTGCTATATATAGCGATACTGGACGAGGATGGCAGGGTAATTTCACATAATGATATATCAGAATATGGAAAGGTTTACTCTGACCCTTTAACTTTAAAGGCTTTAAAGACATCAACAACGGTTGTTCAGAGTTTGAATCATAAAGATCATAAGGCACTCGATTTCGGTGTCCCTCTTTCGATTGGTAAAAAAAGATGGGGCACCCTTAAATTCGCCATATCCCTTGAAAAGGTAGAACATGAGATATCTACGATGATAAGGAATATCGTGGTCTTCACCATCTTTTTGCTTGCCATCGGCTTTGTTATAATCATATTTCTCAGCAGACAATTTATAACACCAATAACACAGCTCGCTAACACTATGGAAAAGACGAGTGGCGATTATCTCGATGTGAAGGTTGAGGTGAAGGGAAAGGATGAACTCGCAATCCTCGGAGAGAGGTTTAACAGCATGATCGAGAGGATAAAGCAGGCAAACGAAGAGATTAAGAAGACACACGAAAAACTGGTTCAATCAGAAAAACTTGCCTCCATAGGGATATTGGCCTCTGGTGTTGCCCATGAGATAAACAATCCCTTAGGTGGTTTATTTAACTGCCTTCAGATGTTAAAACAAAATGGTGACAATCCTGCCTTTAGAGAAAGGTATCTTGACCTCATAAAGGAAGGCCTCGAAAGGATTGAAGGTACTGTCGGAAAGCTCCTCTGGATGGCAAGGAAGGGAGAACACAAACCCATAAACCTGAACATAAGTAAGGCTATAAACGAGATATATTCCTTGATTGAATATAGACTGAAGAAGAGTAAAATCCTTTTCTCCAATGAGATAGAAAAGGGTCTTAACATCTATATAGACCCTCATGACTTTCAACAGGTAATCCTTAATCTCTTCATAAACGCTATTCAAGCAATGAATAGTGGAGGAAGCCTCGGCGTCGTCGGCTACAGGAAGGATTCAAAGGTAATGATTGATGTAATAGATACAGGAGCAGGCATTGCTCAGGAAGACCTCGGCAGGGTCTTTGATCCCTTCTTTACAACAAAATCACTTGGCGAAGGGACAGGACTCGGACTGTGGTTGAGCTATGAGATAATGAAAAACTACAATGGTGAGATCACCGTTGAAAGTGAGGTTGGTAAGGGGAGTAAATTTACCCTTTCTTTCCCTGCCTTATGAAAGAGACAATAGCGATAATCGAAGACGACAAACTCATGAGGGTTACTCTCGAAGATGCCCTTAAGTCAGAAGGTTATGATGTTTTCTCCTTTGAGACAGGAGAAGAAGCATTAAAGGCCATTAAAGGCAATCACTTTAGTGTAATAGTAACGGATGTGAGACTGCCTGATATAGATGGAATAAATATCCTAAGAGAGATTTCGAGCCTGGGGGACAGTCAGGTCATTGTAATGACCGCCTTCGGAACTATACGGGATGCCGTTGAGGTAATGAAACTTGGTGCTTTTGACTACATAACAAAGCCATTTTCACTTGATGAGTTTCTCCTCCTCATTGAAAGGGCCCTCGATGTTAAGAGATTGAGGGATGAGAATATAAGGCTTAAACATGACCTTAACAGGTGCTACTCCTTCCCAAATATTATTGGCCACAGTCCACAGATGAACGCTGTCTTTTCCCTCATAGAAAAACTATCAGGGTCTGATGCAACCGTACTCATCCTCGGCGAGAGTGGTACAGGAAAGGAGCTTATAGCAACTACAATCCATTATCAGAGTAAGAGAAAGGATGCCCCCCTGATTAAGGTGAATTGCGCAGCCTTACCCGAGGGCCTTATTGAGGCCGAACTCTTTGGTCATGAAAAAGGGGCTTTTACAGGAGCTATAAAGAAGAAACCCGGCAGATTTGAACTCGCTAACGGAGGAACCATCTTTCTTGATGAGGTTGGCGATCTCCCCCTTTCCACGCAGGCTAAACTCCTGAGGGTTATTCAGGACAGGACCTTTGAGAGAGTCGGAGGTACAGAAACCTTAAAGGTCGATGTGAGAATAATTGGAGCCACGAACAAAGATCTACAAAAAGAGGTCAAGAATGGCACCTTCAGGGAAGACCTCTATTACAGGCTCAATGTAATACCCCTGGTAATCCCACCCCTCAGAGAGAGAAAAGAGGATATCCCTGACCTTGTTGATTTCTTTTTGAGAAGATTCAATGCTCGTCTTTCAAAGAATATGCGATTTTCTAAGGAGGCAATGGAATCACTCCTCGAATATGATTACCCTGGAAACGTAAGGGAACTTGAAAATATAGTTGAAAGGGTAGTAACCCTATCTCAAGGAGAGGTTATAAAGAAGGAAGACCTTCCTTTACCAATCTCTGGATTCCAATCTGCCGGATACCCTTCCCTGAGCGAGATAACAAATCAGGCTGAAAGGGAATATATAATAAGGGTATTGAAACTCACAGGTGGCAACAGGACGAGAGCTGCAGAAATGCTCGGTATAAGCAGGAAGACCCTGTGGGAAAAACTTAATGCCTATGGCATAGAGATATAATTCTCAGTGTCTTCTCTTTGTAAGGGGCCTCCGAAGATAAACCCAGACATTAAAAAGGCAAAGGATGATTGTTAATGCAAAGATAAGGTTTTGCGGTAATTCAATATAAACGAGTCTTTCGATGTAATGTGTAATAAAGGAGCCAGGATAGGCGGTTGACGGGTCATGCATTGACCTGAGCCATACCTCAAGATATGTGAAGGGGCAATACCATCCCGTAATCTGCAGAAATATGGCAAATATTAAACCTCCTATATGGAGGAGCTTGACGAGTCTTATCCTTACACCAACAAAGGCACCGAATATAAGAAAGACTATCCAGAGAAAATGGATTAAGACAACAATATCTGCGAGGATCTTAAAGAGCATTTATCAAAAGGGTTAAATGAATACAATTTAGATACCTGTCTGCCGTATGGCGCAGGCAGGTAAGCAACCTTTTCAGGGGCATCAGTGCCGAGCCTGTCTATGAGTACAGAGGGGTAATTAGAGGAGTGTTGGGTAAGATAGTGTATATGTGTAACTTTGTTCATAACTTTTGTTGATAGAACTTTTCTCTCACTATCCCTTATACTTTTGACTTTAATTCGGACTTTTTTATAATTCATTTTTACTGCTCATCATCCTCTCTCCCATCCTGTAATATCGTCTATAATAGGTTTGGAGAGTCTTGGGTAAAACTCGTCATTTTTGCCATAAAGGCATATCAAACCTCTCCCCTGTCAACTCATTAAGATGCCCCTTCTCCTGCTTGAATAATTCAAGGGCTATATCTGCAACAGAGATAGAATCAAACGGCACTTCTTATCTTGCCTTCATGGTTATATGAGGCCCTCTTT
>JBKBUA010000227.1:0-1767 GCA_046290845.1 Thermodesulfovibrionales bacterium | reverse complement strand
AACAGTTAAGCATTAAAACATTCAGAAAAAAAGAAGGAAGGATTCCCTCCCTTGAGGAACAGGAGGAGGCATATATCAAATGGGTTCTTAAAGAGGTTGGTGGGAATAAGACCCTTGCTGCCCAGATACTCGGAATTGACAGGGTGTCATTGTGGAGGAAGTTGAAGAAATATGGAATGGAGGAATGAGTAGCTATGCCTTTACCACAAGCACTGCGCAGTCAGAGTGACCAATTATCCTCTCAGCAACACTTCCCATAAGCAGCTTTGATATGCCAGTTCTACCATGAGAACCAACTACAATAAGGTCTGCATTATGTTTCTTTGCAAACTCAATAATAGCCTCATAGATCTTTTCATGAGGTCTGTTCCGGACATGTTCTGCCTCTATTTTTACACCCTCTTTCTGAGAGGCTGTCTTTATCCTTAACAAGGCATCCTCTGATTCCTTAATCCTCTCAGATGTTGCATCTGGCCTTGTCACTGCTATTGCATAAAGGGATGCACCAGTCTGTTTTGCAATCTGAATAGCCTCCTCTGCTGCTTTCTCGCTGAACCTTGATGCATCAGTGGCGATAACTATATTTTTAAATTCAACCCTTGCATTTCTTGGAACAACAAGGACGCTTATAGATGAATGTCCTATGGTCCTTGCAGTCTGTGAACCCACCATGAGCCTCGTGAGACCCTTTCTTCCACGCCTTCCCATGGCAATGAGGTCAGCTCCCCTTTTTGATGCCTCATCAATTATAAATTTAAAGGGTTCTTCTCCTTCATGGATAATGATCTCTGTTTTTAAACCTTCCTTCTCCGCCTTCTGTCTTAATTCCTCAAGATAAGTTCTCGTCTTTTCCTCTACCTTTTCAAGGACACCGGGAGCAAGGGCTGTGAACTCAGGATTTGTCTCTATAACAGAAAGGATACGAAGCTCCGCATTAAATCTCCTTGCTACACTGATTGCCTCTCTCTCAGCCCCTGAACTGAGCTCAGAACCATCTGTTGAAAGAAGTATCCTTTGTATCTTCATCAGTGTCCTCCTGTCTTAAGAATGCCTGATGCTGCAAGCAGTAGCACCAGGACCTCAATTATAGCGATTATCCCATACACCTTATCATTCTTTCTGAAGAATATGGGTATTACAGCAAGATAGCATAATATTGTCACACCTGCTAAAAAGGCTATTCCGACAAAATTAAGAAAATCACCTTTATTTAGAAGACCGAGCCATGTCCATCCCTGCTTGATACCTGTCTCCTCAAGATATTGATGAACAGAAAGACCCCAGTATCTTGGAAGGTCATTTACCGGTAAATAAGCAGGAAGTATGCCCGTAAGATAAATGATAAATGTAATAATCAGGGCTAATAAACCAATCTTCATTCCAAGGTCAAGTATCTTAGCATATCTTAATTGTTCCTCTGTTGCCTTTATTTCTCTTGCCATCTCCTTCCTCCTTATTTTACCTTTGTATTTTTTCTCTTCACCCCTTCACCTATTTACCCATTTCATTTCCATATCTCCAATCCCTTGAGCAATGCCCTGAGACCCGAGAATAGCAGTAGTGCTATCACTATATATTTAATTGCAGCAGGCTTTGTCCTTGCAAGAATCTTCACACCAACAATAGAGCCGAGCATTATTCCGATTATTGAGGGAACAACCATCATCGGTAGGACTGCACCATTGTTAACATAAATCCAGGCAGCAGATGTATCTGTTATTGACAGGAGGAACTTACTTGTAGCAACCGAGACCTTTAATGGCGCGC
>JBKBUA010000226.1:0-1781 GCA_046290845.1 Thermodesulfovibrionales bacterium | reverse complement strand
ATATTTACATCTCCTGGAATCGCCTCTGTTGGGCTCAGGGAGCAGCAGGCTTCCGAAAAAGGACTTAATATAAAAACAGGTCATTTTCAATTCAGGGGTCTTGGAAAGGCCCATGCAATGGGAGAGATTTCAGGGTTTGTAAAGGTTATTGCTTCAGCAGAAGATGACAGAGTCTTGGGCGCTCATATCATAGGCCCCCATGCCTCAGATCTAATCCACGAGATCGCTGTGGCAATGAGTGCAGGTCTGAAGGTAAGGGATATAGCAAAGACAATTCATGCCCATCCGACTCTCGCTGAGGGTATAATGGAGGCCTCCGAGGATGTCCATGGAGAGGCAATCCATGTTCCCAGAAGATAAGAGATGTCTCCCTCAATAACAGAGACTAAATGGGTTGGCCTGGCAAGAAAAAGGAATCCCGAGGTCTTCTCAGAACTCGATACCTTTTTAAAAGCCATTGACAGATTCTTCAATACTGACAATCTACCTATATCACGGGAAGACCTGACCAACAGGAACTTCTACCATGAGTTGATTGCGGTCAGAGAGGTCATATTGAGGATTGTCAGCCTTCTTGAGATGGTTATACCTGAAGGTAAGAGGAATATATACTGGTTTCAGAAATTTGCCCAGACAAAACTCCTCTCTGATAGAAAGAGGGATGCCCTAAGAGAGGATCTTTACAGACAGGATACTCCTGAAAAGAGCCTTCTCTTACTTTATGATTCCTTTGTCAATCTCAAGGGATTGGTATCTGATATTATTCGGACAGAACATATACCCTTTCTTACCTTCAGTAATATAGGTCAATTAATAGGAAAAGAGATTGGAGAGAACATCTTTTTTAATCCCTTCAAAAAGGAAATAGACCCTGATATAGATGTCATAGACAATAGAGAGGTGTCGAGGATTGTCAGGTCTATTACTGATAAAGGGGCAAAAAAATATGTTTCCCTTATCCTTTTGAATCTCTTTAAACTCCTCAGGTACTTGAGAAGTGTTGACAATTCTCAGAGGTTCAGTTCCCTGAGTGCCGCTGCGGTTATACTTGTATTGATTCGCTCCGAGATAGAAGTATTCAGGGGTTACTTAGACAGATCTGCAAGTTCTATTAACGATAATGCCTTATCGATGCTGTTTAAGGCTATAGGGTATCAATTCTCAATGGAGTCGAGAAGGGTCTATAATCAAGAACTGAAGGAGATATTCAGGAACAGGTCTATCTCCCACCTTAAGGCCAGAATAGAGAACAGTCACGGGATATTAAAGAATCTTTCGGAACAAAGCGTAATACAGATTGTCCAGTTCTTTGCCCCGAATGTTAAGGGTGAGGATGTATTTGAGAGTTTTATAACGAGGCTCGAACAGTCTCTGAAATTGAGGGATGACATCATAATTCTTGAGAAATTCCTCAAACTCTTTGAGGATTCAAAATCTATGGAAGATAGACATAAGGTCTTTGATGCAATGATAAATTACATGCTCTATTTTCAGAGCCTTACCTTCAGGCTTCTGAGATACGAGGACTATGAGGAGTTTTCATCCTTTTTTGATAAGGTGTTATCTCTCGGTAGGGGAATAAATAAAAGGGACATTCAAGGACTTCTCGACGAGGTTCATAAATTCAGGATCTTTGTAGAGACTTGTATCAGGCAGATCTCTAATAGGGCCGAACTTCTGAATATCCCGCCTGATATGAACAAGATAGAGGATAGCCTTAGACAATATCTGTAACTCCTTATCCCCTTTTAAAGGGGGTAGGAGAGTTAATATTAATTGTA
>JBKBUA010000225.1:0-1806 GCA_046290845.1 Thermodesulfovibrionales bacterium | reverse complement strand
AACCCTATGAAGATGGCGATGGAGTAAGATTTACAGATATTTATCCTGCCACATCTCGTAGCAGATATAGAGATTCTGAAAAGGATGGGTCTGCCTATAACATAAAGACAGGATGGGCAAAGCTCGGATTTAAGCCCTTAAAAGACCATCGAATAGAGATCTCCTTTACAAGACAGGAGGCTGATGATGTCCTTTATCCCTATCTCATGATGGACGCAAATTATGATGACACAAGCAGGCTCAATCTCCTTTACAGGATCGACAATATCAGCAGTACTGTTAAAACCCTTAAGATCCAGGCTTACTGGAATAAGGTCAAGCATGACATGACGGATGAAAAGAGATGTAGTTCAACAATGGATCCATCCATGTGTTCCGATAACCTTCCGAGACCTTACAGCATGAGGACCTATGCAGAGACAGAGACCTATGGAGGAAAGATCGAGGGACAGCTTGGATTATTTGGCGAGACTAATATCGGGATCGATTACTATCTCAGGAACTGGGACAACACAACAACAATGGCGATGAAACAAGGAATGATGTATATGTACATGGACCAGGCCTCTGTGCCTGATGTGGATACAAAGAACCTGGGCCTTTTTATTGAACAAAAGAACAAACTTACAGATAAACTTAATCTCACGGCAGGTCTCAGGCTCGACAGCACAGAGACAGAGGCAGCCATAGACAGGACTGAGCTTTACAATCTCTATTATCCTGATTCAAAAAAATCTAAGACCGATACATACCTGAGCGGGAATATACAGTTCAGCTATGATCTAACAAAGTCCCTAAATGCCTTCATCGGTCTGGGCCATGGTGTTAGGGTGCCTGATCCCATAGAGAGATATTTTGCCCTGAAAAAGATGGGTGACATGATGAAGCCAGACTGGATTGGTAATCCTGATTTAAAACCCACAAAGAATAACGAGGCCGATTTAGGCCTTAAGTATTCTGCAGGCCAAGCGCTCCTAAAGATGAATATCTTTTACAGCGACCTTAATGACTTTGTCGTTGTCAGGCAAGTCTTTAATGGTTCGAGATATGCAAAGACCTATAAAAACATAGATGCCACGATGTATGGTGGAGAGGCCTCTGCAAGGTTAGCCCTTCCGTCAGACTTCTATCTTACGGCAGGGATTTCTTACACGAGGGGAAAGAATGACACAGAGGACACGAACCTTCCTGAGATACCACCTTTAAAGGGAAGACTTTCTTTAAGGTATGATAACAACACCTATTTTGGGGAGATCGAAGGTATATTTGCCGATTCTCAGAATAAGATCGATCCGCTCTCAAAGGAGAAGGAGACATCGGGCTGGGCAATAGCAAATCTCAAGGTTGGATATATCTATAAAAGGTTCAAGGTCTTTGCTGGCGTGAGGAATATCTTTGACAAGAAATACTACGAGCATCTCTCCTATTCGAGAGACCCCTTTGCATCAGGCATAAGGGTACCCGAGCCAGGAAGGACACTGTATGCAAATCTACAGTATGTGTTTTAGGTTAATAAACCTCATCATGGGTACCGATGTCAAGGAGATGGATGGTTTCGGAGGTTAGTTTGAAGATAATCCTCAAATCATGTGTTAGGGAACAGGCATATTTGCCTTTAAGATTGCCTGAAAGGGCGTGGGTTTTTAAAGAAGGGTTAAAGGGGTTTTCTTTTAGAAGGAGCAATATCTTTTCTAATTTTGGATCTAAATCTGGTGAACCTTTGATGAGTTTATTTGCGCACCTGATAAAGTGCTTTTCAAAAACGAGCTTTGGCAAATTACTCGCTCCAGGTTCTGATTGCCTCCA
>JBKBUA010000224.1:0-1807 GCA_046290845.1 Thermodesulfovibrionales bacterium | reverse complement strand
GTGATAGCCCTTCCTGCGACACTTAATATTATAGTGGATGGAAAGGAAATCCTCGTTCTCTACACATTTAACTCACCATTGAGGATATTAGGTATCAACCTCCCAGAGAGGATATCTATAACTGAGGAGGGTCTTGTCAGTATGTTAGGTCTCCTGATGAGGGTATCATGTTCTATTCTCTTTGTCTTTCTTATGACCCTGACAACTAGGCCTGACAGGTTTATGAAGTCTCTTATGCTTATTGTCCCCAGATTATTTCGTCCTATCATAGGAATAACTTATAGATACATCTTTTTTTTGATTAGAAGGGTAGAGGAGTTTATAATGGGTCTTGAATCGAGGAGGATAGCGCCTGTTGGCTCTTCAGGAGGAAGAAGATGGACAGCCTCTCGAATAGGACTATTGTTTTCTATTAGCATGGATTTAAGTAAAGAACTGTCTCTGGCGATAGAATCGAGAGGATACTCAAGGGAAGGCTTAGGAGGACCAACCATGCAGCGTGGCAAATTTCGTGGAATTGACATTATCTGGCTTATATTTTCCTTTTCCTTTGATGGGTTGATGATATGGAAGTTTTTAATGTAGAAAACATCTCTTATTCTTATAGTGATGGTAAAAGGGCTCTTAATGGCATATCCCTTGCTGTGAAGGAGGGCGAGGCCATTACTATAATAGGCACAAATGGGTCTGGCAAATCTACTCTTCTTTATGCCCTCGATGGCCTCTTAGAGCCTGAATCAGGAAAGGTAACATTCTATGGTCTTCCAAAGGAAAGGGCCTTTCCAGGCCTTAGGCAGAGGATATCGCTCCTTTTCCAGAATCCCCAGGTTCAACTCTTTTCCCTCACGGTCTGGGATGACCTGTGCTTTGGCCCCCTTCAGATGGGTTTAAGCCAAAGCGAGATAGAAAGACGCGTTGAGGATATAATGAACCTTTTAAATATTGGACATCTTCGAGATAGCTCGCCCTGGAACCTAAGCGGTGGCGAGATGAAGAAGGTCGCCCTCGGGACATGCCTGAGTATAAACCCTGATGTCCTTCTTCTCGATGAACCTACATCTGGACTTGACCCAAGGAGTCAGGTTGAGTTTATCGATGTGATAATGGCACTCATTGAGCAGGGAAAGACTGTTATAACTGCTACCCATGACCTTGGTATAATTCAGGATATATCAGACAGGACGATAGTCCTTGGTGAGGACCACAGGATTATCGCAGAAGGCAAGCCCTGGGATATAATAAGAGATTCTGAGACACTCTTGAAGGCAAATCTGGTTCATAAGCATATCCACAGGCATAACTGGTATGTTCATGAACACTCCCATGCTGGTATTCATGACCATGAACATATCCCTGAGATAAGTCTGGAGGGGATCAGCTTTACAATCAGCGAGGAAGAATTGAGGAAATTGCTCATACTCATTGAACACTGGAAGGAGCATAATATAGAGCACGCAGCAACTTATATTGAATGGGCAGAAAAGATAGGCGAAAAAAATATATCAGAGATGCTAAGACAGATAGCCAATGCAACAACCGATATAAATATCATCTTCGAGAGGCTACAGAGGATGATCAAACATTAAAACCAGAACTCAGGATACCTTCTGTTCCTTGAGAGGTTATTTATCAGTAAGGCAACAATAAGAAGAATCAATGCACCAAGACCAGCAGGCACAAAGGCATAGAGAAAGCCAAGCCTATGAATTTTTTCCCCTCCTATAACAGCAATCAGTGCCGTTGCCCCACCTGGCGGGTGTAAGGTCTTTGTAATGAGCATGGCTGCTATGGCGATGGATACTGCCAT
>JBKBUA010000223.1:0-1815 GCA_046290845.1 Thermodesulfovibrionales bacterium | reverse complement strand
GATATGGTGGAATTCAGGTTGAAGAAGGCCCTCGAGTTCGGTGCTGATCATGTGGTAGATGTCAAAAGAGAGAATATATTTGAAAGGATAAAGGATTTGACTGATGGTAAAGGTGCCGAGATAGTAATAGTTGGGCCAAACAGCGTGGAGGCTATGATGACAGGTCTCAGAGCGGTCTCGAGGGGAGGCAGTGTGGTGCTTTTCACACCTGCCCGACCTGGTGAAATTCTCAAGATTGACCCTAATGAGATATACTTTAAGGATATAAACATAGTAACTTCCTATTCCTGTGGACCTGATGATACGATTATGGCTATGAAGTTCATTGAACAGGGAATCATTAGTGCCAGTAAACTGGTTACACACAGGTTTACGATTGATGAGACAGAAAAGGCCTTTCGAATAACTGCTGAGGCTAAGGATTCTCTTAAGTGTATTATCGTGTTTTGAGGAGGAGATATGCCAGAGGAAAAAAAAAGTAGACTTTACAAACACAGGGGTGATTTCACCTGGACAGGAATAAAAACAGAAAAGTATAAACCAAAGGGTGGCGACTGGGCAGATATCGTGAGGCGTGTTCTAATTGGAAATCACGGTGAGTCAACAAGGTTTCACCTAAGGTATTTCGAGATATCACCAGGCGGATACAGTAGTTTTGAGAAACACAGGCATGAGCATGTCGTTATCTGCGTGAGGGGGAGAGGAAAGGTTCTGACTGGTAAAAGGAGGCATACAATGAATTTTCTCGATACGCTCTATATCGCACCAGAGGAGCCACATCAATTAAGCAACCCCTTTGACGAGCCCTTTGGATTCTTCTGTATCGTAAACGCAAAGAGAGATAAGCCGAAGATATTAAAGAGTAGTGCAAATAAAGGTATCGAAAAATAAATTTTTTCGCAATCCCGCTGCTTGGCGGGACATTACCTTAAATGTATTTGTCTGGTTAAGGGTTTATGTATAAAAAGATACTGACAGCAGTAAATGAGCATCTCAATTCCGAGGTCACGGCCCGATATGCCCTTAACCTCGCTAAGGCCTGTGATGCCAAATTGCTTTTATGTTTTATAGCTGAAAGGGATACCCCTGCCTCAGTCATCGAGAAGGCACAGGATGCGATGAAGAGGCTTTTTATCGAGGCAGAAAGACAGGGCATCCCTGTAGAGAGCATCACAGAGACAGGGGATGTAGTAAAAGAGATCGGAAGGATCGTTAACCTCGAAAAGGTCAGCTTAGTCTTTGCCTCAACAAGAAGGGAGGATATTGAGAAGAGGTTCTATGCAGGTACCATAGCGAGAAACCTTTCTTTGAAGCTGCCATGTTCTGTCGCCCTCGTCAGGGTTGTCCATATGGGAAGGGCCCATCCAAAGAATATCCTCATCCCTTTAAAGGCGAGGATAGACCATATTAAGGAGAGGACTTACTTCATATCAAAGATGTCAGAGGCATTTCGTTCAAAGGTTTCCATCTTTCATGTCACAAGACCGATCACGAGATTCTTTCATGGTGAGATACATCTAACCCCTGCGCAATTGGATAGAAAACTACCTGAGGATATAATGGAATTTATGGAGCACCTGACAAGACAGGGGATCCTCCATGATAGAAGGCTCATACCTGGTGCCACTGCAAAGAGCATCGCTATTGAGGCAGCAGCGAAAAGGCATGACCTCATTATAATGGGGGCCAGTGAGAGGAGCCTCTTAAGTTCTCTGCTAAAGGGAAACCCTGTAGAGGATGTGTTAAGAGAAACACCCTGCGATCTGATAATCCACAAACCAAGACATGAAGATTAACAACCTTGCGAAGGAAGAG
>JBKBUA010000222.1:0-1819 GCA_046290845.1 Thermodesulfovibrionales bacterium | reverse complement strand
GAGCTGAAACCTATAAGAACCTATGCTGCCATGTCAGGATGTGAATACGAGGTTAAAAGGGAAAAAGAGTATATCACCATACGGATCAAAAGTCCCTGTTATTAAAGAAAATGGTTGCCTTAATCACAGGGGCATCAAGGGGCCTCGGCAGAGAACTGGCATTACGCCTTAGCAACACAGGTTACAGGGTTATCATAAATTACTTTCAACCGAGGGGTAATGTTGAAGAGATCATTCCACCTGACTGTTACGATTCTATAGCGATCAGGGCTGATGTAGGAGATGCCCGTGCCGTGAGGCAGATGAAGGATATCATCGAGGATCGATATGGCAGGCTCGATGTTATTATAAATAATGCGGGTATAACGAGGGATGGCCTCCTTATAAATTACGATGAAAAAGATTGGGATGAAGTGATGAGAATCAATCTAAAGGGATGCTATAATGTAATAAAATACCTCGCACCACTAATGGTAGATTCAGGAGGAGGGAATATTATAAATATTGCTTCTCGATCGGGCCTTAGAGGAAAGGCAGGTCAAGCAGCCTACAGTGCGTCAAAGGCAGCTATTATAGGCATGACCTATTCCCTCGCAAGAGAACTGGCATCCCACAAGATCAGGGTCAATTGTATAATCCCAGGGTATATGCCTACAGATATGGGCATGAAATCCATTAAAGCCCTCGAGATGGCAAAGAAAGAAAGTGTAATGAATACACTTACTGAGATAGGTGATATTGCTCTCTTTGTAGAGACCATCCTTAGAGCAAACTCTATAACAGGTCAGGTTTTTTCAATAGACTCGAGATTATGAATAAAGGGCTATTTATTACAGGAACTGATACAGGCGTTGGCAAGACAGTAATAGCAGGCGCAATAATTGCAGCATTCCGTTCGAGGGGTATAAATACTGGCGCCATGAAACCTGTCGAGACAGGCTGTGTTACCGTTGGCAAGAACCCCTACCCCTCAGATGGTGCATTTCTGAAAAAAATGGCACAGATGGAAGAACCCTTAAACTATATAACTCCTTCCTGTTTTGAATCCCCCCTTTCGCCCCTTGTTGCCTCAGAGATGGAAGGGAGAGAGGTGGAGTTAGAAAAGATAAGAGATCATTTTAGAAGATTTACAGAAAAATATGATGCAGTTATCGTTGAGGGCATAGGAGGCCTCCTCGTACCTATAAGGAGAAACTATTATGTGTTAGATCTTGCCAAGGAATTAGACCTTCCTGTTGTTGTTGTGGCAAGGGCCTCCCTTGGAACGATCAATCACACGTTGCTCACTGTTAATTACGCAGTGAAGGAGGGACTGAGCATTGCAGGGATAATAATAAATTTCAGTAGATTCCCTGATGGGAATATTGCTGAATCCACCAATCCAAATGCAATTCAGCAGCTGACAAATATCCCGCTCATCGGGGTTTTCCCTTATCTTCCGAATCTTCAAGAGGAAAATCTCGAAAGGGTTGCGGTAAAACATCTTGACTTAGATCGTTTATTGAGTTATATCCAGCTTAAATAAATTTCTGGAAAAAGACTCTCTTATATGATAAAATTTTAATCATATGAAGAGATTATTCAATAGATTTTCAGGTCTCCATGGATTGGCACTTGTAATGCTAATTATAGCCTTTTTGTTTTTCCCTATTTACAATGGTGAAGACCTTAAAAAGGATTCTGTGACCAGTTCAACTTCATATATTGAAGGCCTGAGGATAATCCACAGAAGCAAAGGTAATACAATCTGGTCAATAATGGCGAAAAGAGCCGATTTTACCAAGGATGAAAGGTCAGCCAAGATGAGTTCCATTATTAT
>JBKBUA010000221.1:0-1859 GCA_046290845.1 Thermodesulfovibrionales bacterium | reverse complement strand
TCAGAGTGTTATGTCTGAGACCTCTTTACTCGAGCAGGATTCTGTCTATGGCTGGAAGGTTGCTTTTGGTCAATCTGCTGAGTTTGCGTGGGGACAGGGTAGTATCGGAGATAGGGTTGCTATGGCAGGATTTAATACCGAGAAGTATTCATTGCTATTTGTCAAGTCATACGGCAAAAAGGAAGGTGAGGGGTTCCTATACCCCGAAACACCGATGCCGAAGACATCCGTAAGACCAGTCACAAAGTATCAGGGGGGAGATATAAGAATACCATACCAGTTCAGACAGACATCAGGGGAGATAGAGGTAGCGTGGAAACAGAGGTTCGATGAAGAAAAAAAAGAAAATGTCCAGGGGTATGGATTTGCTATCAGTGCAAATATGCCGAGGGGAAGGATAAGCATAAGAAATATTTCAAAAGACTTTGAAAGCCAGATAAGGACTACTGACCTACAAGCAAGGGCTATTCTACTCAAGGAGAAGGAATACGAGATATACTCAGGTATGGGGATTATAGACTTCTCAGGAGAGGCAGAAACAAGATACTCGGCTATAGCAGGTGCAAGCCTGAGAAAGTTCGGGATTACACTGTCACCAGAGACTCAGTTCTATAAAAGAGGAAGGGATGTAGGACTCTCTTATTCGGGAACGGTTTCTGGAAGTATATTCAGCACAAATATATCTGCAAGAAGAGGAGAGAACATTACGGGAGTTACAATATCAAGATACAACAACATATCAGTCAGCAGGAAGGAAGGCAGTATCTCCTTTAATTACTCCACTTCAGAGAGTAACTATGCCTACGCTACAAATGTGGATGCGAGTCTGTCTATTAATTTGCCATACAGAATAAGGGTAATGACTGGAGGAGGAATAAGCAGACAGGAAAATCCAACAACTATTACGGAATACCGTAGAGGAAATCTATCGGTAACGGTTAAGGATACAAGTTTTAGTGCTATATTCTCACCACAGGCAGAGACCTATACAGTTTCAAGAAGGTTCAATATCAGAAAAAGTAACATTGGAGAGGCTATATCGTTAGGTATTTCTTACCAGAGGTTTATAGGAGGAGATGGGGTCACTGGTAATATTACTTACTTTTGGTAGCAAGGTTTTTTAGTAAAAAACCTTTGCTTTCGCTCAAAACTCCTGATATTCTGTTCTTAAAATCTTACACAAAAAGGAGGATATATGAGTATCAAAAGTAAGCTGTTTGGAATCGCAATGGGATTAATCTTATTGCCAGCAATGGCATTTGGAGCAAGTGTTAATGTCAACCTCAAGGATGCTCAGGGCAACGCCTTCAGCGACCTGCAGGGCATCACTGTAAGGGTCCTTGATGGGACAGGTGGCCTGGTGAATGAGGTTACCAGCCCTACCTCAGACCAGGTTTCTTTCTCAGACCTTTCGAGTACTGAGTCCTACACTATCGTGGTTAAGTATCAAAAGGCTGTAGAGGTAGAGCAAAACAATACTGTCAATGTCACTACAGCCACGACAAAGTCTCTCAGGTTTGCTGATGACACAGAGATTCTCAACAAGGACTTCTTTATAGGCAATCCAGTAGCGAGTAATGTCCTTATAAGAGTTTTAAGGATTCCATCCGACTGGACTGGTATAAAGGTTAAGCTGATTCCTGTAGAGTCCTCAAGACTCCAGATTGATGCTGCAAACCTTCTATTTACCATGACACCTTCCAATGGAAGTGCTGAGCTTACAGTGCCTTCAATGCCTCTTGCGAGGTATAACTGGGAAGTATCAAATCAGGATGACTCATCTGTAACGGTTGGTAGCAATCCGAAGAGTGCAAGGGATAATGCAACCTTCTCGTTTAATCTTGAGGCTGCAAAGCCAC
>JBKBUA010000220.1:0-1881 GCA_046290845.1 Thermodesulfovibrionales bacterium | reverse complement strand
TGGTCATAGAACATAACCTTGATGTGATCGCTGCCTCTGACTGGATAATAGACCTCGGACCGGATGGTGGTGATAAGGGTGGAGAGATAATATTTGAGGGAACGCCTGAGGAAATCATGAAGGCGGAAAGGTCTTACACAGGCCAGTATCTGAAGGAGGTTTGACTTTTTTTTAATACATATGATAATATGCTCAGATTTTTTAAATTTTCAAATTTATAAAATGCGAAGGTCGAGGTCAAAAAGATTATTTGAAGAGGCCCTTGGTCTGATCCCTGGTGGTGTGAATAGTCCTGTCAGGGCCTTCAAGGCTGTTGGTGGTAACCCCCCCTTCATAAAAAGGGCAAGGGGTTCAAAGATCTATGATGTAGATGGTAATGAATATATAGATTATGTCCTTTCCTGGGGACCTATGATACTTGGACATGCCCACCCGAAGGTGACAAAGGCCCTTAAAAAAGCGATTGATAACGGCACAAGTTTTGGGGCGCCAACACCTTTAGAGATAGAACTTGCCAGGATGATTGTCAAAGCCTACCCGTCAATCGAGAAGATAAGGATGGTTAATTCTGGCACAGAGGCCACCATGTCTGCTATAAGGGTTGCAAGAGGTTTCACCGGCAGGGATAAGGTTGTTAAATTCGAGGGTTGTTATCACGGACATGCCGATGGCCTACTCGTTAAGGCAGGGTCAGGGGCAACAACCTTTGGTGTACCTGACAGCCCCGGGGTTCCAAGGTCTTATGCTAAGAATACTGTAACCCTTCCTTTTAATGATTCAAAGGCATTTAAGGCCTTGGTTCGTAAGGAGTGGAGGTCCATAGCCTGTGTGATAGTAGAGCCTGTGGTGGGAAACATAGGTTGTGTCCTTCCATTGCCAGGCTTTCTCGAGACATTGAGAAAAGAGACAGAGAGATACGGAATAATCCTGATCTTTGATGAGGTCATGACAGGTTTCAGGGTCTCTTATGGTGGTGCGCAGGCCTATTATGGTATAAAACCTGATATGACCTGTCTCGGTAAGGTAATAGGTGGAGGGCTTCCTGTAGGTGCTTATGGTGGTAAGAAGGAGATAATGTCTATGGTTGCACCGGAAGGCCCGGTTTATCAGGCTGGTACATTATCAGGTAATCCCTTAGCTATGACAGCAGGGATCGAGACCTTGAAGATACTGTCTAAGGGTGAGACTTATAACAGGCTCGAGGAAAGGATGTTGCATCTCGAGGGCGGTCTAAAAGATGCCTCAAAGAGGGCAGGCGTGAATACTAAGTTTTACAGGGCGGGCACGATGTTCTGTACATATTTTACGGATAAAGAGGTGATCAACTACAGGACAGCAAAGAATTCTGATTCAGAATGTTTTTCCAGATTCTTCAGACATATGCTTGAAGGTGGTGTAAATATAGCACCTTCTCAGTTTGAGGCGGGCTTTATATCCTTAGCTCATACCGAGAGGGATATAGAAAAGACAATAGAGGTGGCTTACGAGGCCTTTAAAAAGATTTAAAAGTCGCAGGGAGGTTAAGTCTAAATGATTAATCCAATAAAATGGTTAAGAGAGGGTATGCCACTTAAAGGCAAGATAATTATCGCTGTGTTACTTCTCGTTATCATGGTTGGTGGTGGTGTGATTGCCTTCAAGTTCTATGATTTTACTCAGAATAATCCAAAATTCTGTGTCAGTTGTCATCTCATGAAACCAGCCTTTGAGGCCTGGCAGAAGAGTGAACACCAGAATATAAACTGTCATGAGTGTCATCATCTCTCGATACCTGAGCAGAACAGGCTTCTCATCAACTTTGTCCTTTTCAGGCCAACATCTGTGCCTGAGAGGCATGGTAAGATAATAGTCCCATGGAAGTATTGTATAAAATGTCACTGG
>JBKBUA010000219.1:0-1902 GCA_046290845.1 Thermodesulfovibrionales bacterium | reverse complement strand
ATGAGGTTAAAGATGCCGAGAACAAGGTTGAGCCTGAAGAGGTAAATAAATAGAGCCTTTGCAATCTGACCTAAGGAGAGTGTATAGAGAACATAAAATATTACAGCAAGTACAAAGCTCGACAGAGGGCCTGCCACTGCTATCCTGAATTCTGCCTTTGGATGAGGTGGTTCACCCTTCATGCTTGCCACTCCTCCAAAGATAAAGAGGGTTATGCTCAGTATAGTGAGTCTATACTTTTTGGCAACAAAAGAATGTGAAAGTTCATGGAGTGCAACAGAGGTGAATAATAAAAGAGAGGCTATTATACTGCCTGTCCAGTAAGAAAGTCTCGGCAGCTCAGGGGCGACCCTGGGGAAGTAAAAGGTTGACAGTGACCATGTAATAAGACCAAATATTATTAGCCATGAGAAGTGAACCCTAACAGGGATTCCCATTATGGTGGCTATTCTCAATGAGCCATGTTCAAGGGGAGGTGACATCTCACTCCTTCAGTAGTTTTATCGATTCCTCCATAACTTCCTCTGGTGTCATTACTGCACCACCCGGCCTTCCGTAGAAGTAAACATCAGAAATACCATTTACAGATAACCTAACATCTTCGACCATCTGTCCTGCATTCATTTCGATTGTGAGGAATCTCTTACCCTTTCGGGCAAGCTCGGATATCTCTTTCTCAGGGAATGGAAAGAGTGTAATCGGTCTTAAGAGGCCAACCTTTTTCCCTTCTCTTCTAAGTCTCTTTACAGCAGAATATGAAATCCGTGCAGCAATGCCAAAGGCAATGATAATTAGCTCGGCATCATCGATCTCGAGGGTTGAATATCTTACCTCTTTTTCCTTTATCCTTCTATACTTTTCCTGAAGCAGATAATTCCTTCTTTCTAATTCGCCCTCTCCCATATAGAGAGATTTTATCACATTAGGTTTCCTTCCCTTACAACCGGTTAATGCCCAATCCTTTTCTGGCAAAGCAGGCATCTCATAATCAAAGGGATAGAAGGGCTCCATCATCTGTCCTATTATCCCATCGCCCAGAATCATGACAGGCGTTCTATATTCATCAGCCTTGTCAAAGGCAAGCATTGTCAGTTCCCACAACTCCTGATGGTTGTATGGTGCAAAGACAATCATCCTGTAATCACCATGTCCTCCGCCCTTAACAGCCTGAAAATAGTCTGATTGACTGCCTGAGATATTACCGAGACCAGGGCCACCCCTCTGCATATTCACTATTACAGCAGGCAACTCTGCCCCAGCAAGATAGGATATACCCTCCTGCTTAAGGCTTATCCCAGGGCTGCTCGATGAGGTCATCGCCCTTGCACCACAGGCAGAGGCACCATAGACCATATTAATTGCAGCCAGCTCACTTTCTGCCTGAATAAAGGTGCCACCAACCTCGGGCATTCTTCGGGACATATACTCAGGTATTTCATTCTGTGGAGTGATTGGATAGCCAGCGTAAAATCGGCAGCCCGCTTGAATAGCAGCCTCTGCAATCACCTCATTACCCTTCATGAAGAGCTTTTCCTTCACGGAGAAATTATAACATATCCAAACAGAATCTCACATACCTACAGAAACTCGGCCTTGTAGAAATACCCAAGACAGGGGATAAAGAAATCCTATGCGTGTTATGACAAAAGTACCTCTAAAGCTGCGATCTAACGCTTCCATGCAAATACAGCTTTACAGATTTACCATCTCAGCGTTCACTTTCCCCCTCCCCTCTACACTGATAACAAAATTCATATCCACTATTCAACTAAAAATTACTTGAAGTCTGTCAATCCCACCGTTTTTTTATCCTGCCACAGGGGGACTCTTCAAAAAAATATCGTTCCCTCGAGAAAGGGGTATTTAGAGCGGGTAGTGATAACTTCTCCAGGTTCGATATCA
>JBKBUA010000218.1:0-1907 GCA_046290845.1 Thermodesulfovibrionales bacterium | reverse complement strand
AAAGCCTATAACCTTTTTCAGGGTAACGCCTGCACTTAATGCCCTTTCAGCCGCCCTCTGTATAGTAGGTCCATCAGCGAGGGGATCAGTGAAAGGGATTCCGAGTTCAACAATATCTGCCCCAGCATCCTCAAAGGTCAGGATAACCTCTTTGGTCTTCTCAAGGTCAGGGTCTCCTGCCATTATGTAGGGTATAAAGGCCTTTTTCCCTTTCTTTTTTAGGTCTCTGAAGGTCTTTTCTATCCTGTTCATAATTCTATGCCCTTAATCCGAGCAACGTGCTGAACATCCTTATCTCCCCGTCCCGAGAGGTTTACGATTACAACATTATCCTTTGAAAGGGTTGGAGCTATCTTAATAGCCTCTGCTATTGCGTGGGCTGACTCAAGGGCAGGTATAATTCCCTCTGTCCTGCTCAACAATTCAAAGGCGGAAAGTGCCTCCTCATCAGTTGCATAGGTATATTCGACCTTTCCAATATCCCTCAGATAGGGATGCTCGGGTCCAATAGATGCATAGTCAAGACCTGCTGATACAGAATGGGTTCCACGAACATTACCGTCCTCATCCTGAAGGAGATAACTCTTGCAACCCTGAAAAACCCCTATTGAGCCCCCCGCGAACCTCGCTGCATGTCTTCCAGATTGAATACCCTCTCCACCTGCCTCAACGCCTATCATCCTTATATCATCATTGAGAAACTCATTAAAGAGGCCCATGGCATTGCTACCCCCTCCAACACAGGCTATCAAGACATCGGGAAGCCTTCCCTCCTCCTTGATAATCTGTGACCTCGCCTCCTTACCTATAACAGACTGAAAGTCCCTGACGAGCATAGGAAAAGGATGGGGGCCAAAGACGGTACCCATGACGTAGTGGGTAGTTCTCACATTGGTTGTCCAGTCCCTGAGTGCCTCATTAATGGCATCCTTTAATGTCCTCGAACCTGTTGAAACCTCATTCACCCTTGCACCAAGAAGCCTCATCCTGAAGACATTCAAAGACTGCCTCTCCATATCCTCAGAGCCCATATATATATCACATTCAAGACCCACTAATGCAGCACCTGTCGCTGTTGCAACGCCATGCTGACCCGCCCCTGTCTCGGCAATGACCCTCTTTTTACCCATTTCCCTGGCAAGCAGCGCCTGTCCGAGGGCATTGTTTATCTTGTGGGCACCTGTGTGTGCCAGGTCTTCCCTTTTGAGATAGATCTTTGCACCTCCGAGATATTCCGAAAACCTTCTGGCGAAATAAAGAGGGGTAGGCCTTCCTATATAAGTCCTCTGAAGATAGGAAAGTTCCTTCTGAAAGACCCTATCCCTTCTTGATTTTTCATAGGCCCTTTCAAGCTCTATCAAGGCAGGGATAAGCGTCTCAGGCACAAAACGGCCACCATATTCACCAAAATAACCTTTTTTATCAGGCAATCTCTTGAGATCCTTCACCTGAGTATTATATCACAACCTCCTGCCTTTCGATGCACGCAGAGGCTAAAACTGTCGTAATATAGACGGTACCCTTTTCCTGAGATAAAGCTCTGGGATAAATGTTATAATCTACAAGGATGAGTCTTATAGGACGCCTTGAAGACCTTGCGCTGTCGGATATCTTCCAGATCCTGAGCATAGGCAGGAAGACAGGCACCCTCATAATGGAGGGAGAAAGTGGAAAGGCCTTTGTTGTCTTCAAAAACGGCCTTATCGTAAGGGCTGATACCGACATGATCGAGGGCAATCTTGGCCATGACCTCCTTAAGAATAACCTTATAAAGGAAAACGTTTTTAATCTTGCCCTTGAAGTCAAAAAAAACTTCCTGACAAATCAATAGCTGAGATACTACTTGAACTCGGCTCGGTAACAAAAGAAATGCTCGATAAGGTGACGAGGAAAAGGATCGAGAAGGT
>JBKBUA010000021.1:5098-20177 GCA_046290845.1 Thermodesulfovibrionales bacterium | reverse complement strand
GATATGATGTCGTGATAGATACAGAGCAGTGGCATAGGTTATCTGCAGTTGTTGCTTATGCAAGTAGGGCGCATGTAAGGATAGGATTTGCAACTAATGAAAGGGAGAGATTATTCACCAACAAGATTTCTTATAGCCATGATGATTATGAGGTTTACAGCTTTCTTAGATTAATTGAGCCTCTCATTGGATATATCCCTTCTTTTAGCCATGATGAGCCTTTTGTTAATGTAGAAGATAACCCAGCATCCCTTGATGGCCATCTCTCTGAAAATACCATCGCCATATTTCCGGGTGCTACAGTAGCCGAGAGGAGGTGGGGTGGAGAAAGATATGGAAGGGTTGCACGGGTATTGGTAGAAAAGGGTTATAAAGTTATCATCATTGGTTCTGAGGATGACAGAGAGGATGCAGCAAAGATCATTAATATCGCTCCAGGAGCTATTGACCTTACAGGGAAGACTACCTTAAAAGAGGTGGCCTCCATACTGAAGAGATCAAAATTGCTTATTAATGCTGATTCAGGGTTATTACATCTTGCAGTGGCTGTAGGAACACCCACTGTCTCACTTTTTGGCTCTGGTATTGAGAAGAAGTGGGCACCGAGGGGTAAGAGGCACAGGGTTATTAATAAGCACCTTGCCTGTAGCCCCTGTACGAAGTTTGGCTATACACCTGAATGTAGAAAAGGAAGGTCCTGTATGAATCTAATATCTGAAGAAGAGGTCTTAGAAAAGATAGACGAATTGCTCGCAGGTAACCCCTCCACTTACGAAGTGGAGCATGGCCATTAATAGCCTATGCTATAATTTACTATGGACAGGTTGTCTTTCAAAAACTTTGATAAGGAGGCATTGAAAGACTGGTCAAGATTCTGGATCGAGGCCAGATGGAAAGGGCTATAAAAGAAAGGGTACAGGTTACTGTTTTGAATACTATTGATGACCCTGTTTTTGCCTTTGAGATAATTAGCAGTGGTGTCCTTCTTAAAGAGAGGCATCCTGAGGCAAGAATCCTTTTTGAGGCCATTGTGTTACGCAGGTATTACGATTGGAGTTACTATCTTAAAAGACATGGACCTGTGGCACAAAGGTAGCAAAGATCTTCGCCAAAGATTCGACATCAGACTGTGTAATATAGTAAAATAATATCGATATCACGAAACAATGGAGGTTAGAAATGCCTATATACGAATATACCTGTAACAGGTGCAATAAGAGTTTTTCCCTTCTCCAAAAGGTTGGTTCTTCTGAGAAGGATACGATTTGCCCTAATTGTGGTTCGAAAGAGGTGAAGAAGAAAATATCCTCCTTCAGTTGTCAAGCCTCTTTTTCCCTCTCTTCTCCCTCTACTTTTTCAGGTGGTGGTTGAGGGGTCTCCTCATGTTGAACCGTGTGTTCAAAAATCTGCTTGACTTTTTCATTAAGTATCAATAAAATTTGGTAGTAAAGATAATTCCTCGTATAGAGATATACTGAAAGGGGGAAAGATGGGAGGTAAACTCCTTCTCGCTGATGACAGCATAACTATTCAGAAGGTTGTTGAACTCGTCCTCGCTGAAGAAGGCTTTGAGATAAAGGCCGTTAACAGTGGAGAAGAGGCCCTGGCTACGATACAATCATTTAAGCCTGATGTCGTCCTCGCAGATATAGAGATGCCAAAGATGAATGGCTATCAACTATGCGAGAGGATAAAGACAGACCCCCTGACGAGAGATATTCCCGTAATATTACTTGCTGGAGCCTTTGAGCCCATCGATGAGGAACTGGCGCGAAATGTAGGAGCCGATGACTATATCATTAAGCCCTTTGAATCCCAAGAATTAATAAGTAAGATTAATTCGGCATTAACAGCAAAGGAAATGGCAGGAGAAGAGATTGCTGTAGAGACCCCTGTTGAAGAGGCAGAGGCCTTTGAGGCAGGGGTGGCAGGTGAAGAACTCTGGACAATGGAAGAGTTGGCTTCCGAGCAGCTGGTATCAGAAGGGATTGCTGAGGAGACCCCTTTAGAGGTGCTTGAGGAGGCGGTTGCAGAAGAGGCTCCGAGCATCGTGGAAGAAGTGCCAGAGGCCTTTGTTTCAGCACCTGAAGAGACGATTGTTCAACCTCAGAGACCTGCTTTTGCAGTACCCGAAGTGGAGGTCCCCTCAAAGGAAGAGATAATGGAGACCTTCAGAACAGAGATAAGGGAAAGGATTGTCCCCCTTATGTCCGATATGAAGGAGAGTTTTATCGCCAACATATCTCCATATATAAAGGACTCAGCAGAAAAAGTCCTCTGGGAAGTCGTGCCTGACCTCGTTGAGAGACTGCTCAAAGAGATGGTTCAGGGTGCCCTCGCCTCTTTAACAAAGGAGGTTGAAAAGGTCATCTGGGAGACCGTTCCTGATCTTGCTGAGACCCTTATCAAAAGGGAAATAGAAAAGATCAAATCCGAGACTTAGTCTGCTGATCGTGTCTAATTCGGAATCTCTATACCTAACAAAAACCTTAAACGCATCTTTCGGGTTAAATCAAACCGCAATCATACTTAATGCACAATTTAAAAGAGGGTAATGAATATGTCTGATTTCAGAAATGCCTATGATCCTGAAGGAATTGAGGAGAGATGGTATCAGGAATGGATTGATAGGTCCTATTTTAATCCTGATAGGAGCGATGGTAAGCCTTACTCAATAGTCATCCCCCCTCCGAATGTTACAGGTTCGCTCCACATGGGCCATGCCTTAAATGCAACGCTTCAGGACATCCTTATTAGATGGAAGAGGATGCTCGGGTTCAAGACCCTATGGCTACCCGGAACAGACCACGCAGGCATAGCAACCCAGAATGTTGTAGAAAGGGAACTGGCACGTGAAGGCACTGACAGGCACGCCCTCGGCAGAGAGGCCTTTATAGAAAGGGTCTGGAAATGGAAGGCAGAATATGGAGGGAGGATAATAAACCAACTGAAGAGACTCGGTGCCTCCTGTGACTGGAGCAGGGAAAGGTTCACCCTTGATGAAGGTCTGTCAAGGGCAGTAAGGGAGGTCTTTGTGAGACTTTATGAAGAGGGCCTCATATACAGGGATAACAGGCTCATAAACTGGTGTCCCCGATGCCGAACAGCACTTTCAGACCTGGAGGTTGAACATGAAGAGATAGAGGGTATCCTCACATATATAAGATATCCCTTTTCTGATGGCAGCGGATACATAGTTGTTGCAACAACGAGACCTGAGACCATGCTCGGTGATACTGCAGTGGCTGTAAATCCTGAAGATGATAGGTATAAAAAATATATAGGTCTAACGATTGCCCTTCCACTTACAGACAGGCATATTCCGATTATCTCTGATTCAGCCGTTGACCCTTCCTTTGGAACAGGGGCGGTTAAGGTTACACCCGCCCATGATTTTAATGATGAGGCAATAGCGAGGCGTCAGACTCCTGTTCTTCCTTTTATTACCGTAATCGGCGAAGACGGTCGCATGACTGCCCAGGCTGGAAACAGGTATTATGGCCTCGAAAGATATGAATGTCGAAAGGCCGTTGTATCAGAACTCAAGGAACTTGGCCTGATAGAGAAAGAGGAGAGACATCGCCATTCCGTTGGACATTGCTACAGATGTAAGACAATAATAGAGCCATTCCTTACCCCTCAATGGTATGTGAAGGTAAAACCCCTTGCGGAGGAGGCGATAAGGGCAGTGAGAGAAGGAAGGGTAAGAATAATCCCTGATATGTGGGCCAACACCTATTTTTCCTGGATGGAGAATATCAGGGATTGGTGCATATCGAGGCAGATCTGGTGGGGCCACAGAATCCCTGTTTGGTACTGTCAGGAAAAGGGCAACTCTATATGCGAACAGAGAAAAGGGATTATCGTCTCGAGAGAGACCCCTAAGGAATGTCCTTACTGTGGCTCTGTTGACCTGACACAGGATGAGGATGTACTAGATACATGGTTTTCCTCGGCCCTATGGCCCTTCTCCACACTCGGATGGCCTGACGATACCGCGGACCTGAGAACATTTTATCCAACGAGTGTGCTTGTAACAGCCTTTGACATCCTCTTCTTCTGGGTAGCCCGAATGATAATGATGGGTCTTAAATTCATGAAAGAGGTACCCTTCAGGGATGTGTATATTCATGCCCTCGTGAGAGACTCAAAGGGAGAGAAGATGTCTAAATCAAAGGGGAACGTCATTGATCCCTTAATTATGATAAATAAATATGGAGCCGATGCCTTCAGATTCTCCCTCGCAGCCTTTGCAGCCCAGGGAAGAGACATAAGGTTTTCGGAAGACAGGGTTGAGGGCTACAGGCATTTTATAAATAAACTTTGGAACGCAACGAGATTCATCCTGATAAACATCGACAATCTAATTGAAAACGGGAAATCGCTTACCCTTATCTCCCCTTTAACAGAAGGTAAGGGCCCCATGAGCATACCCGAGAGATGGATATTGAGCAGACTTGCTGCCACGACAGATGAAATAAACTCATCCCTTGAAAATTACAGATTCAATGAGGCAGCAAACAGCATATATCAGTTCATATGGCACGAGTTCTGCGACTGGTACATAGAGATATCAAAGGTCAGACTAAAACCAACAGATGGAGAATCGATTCAAAAGGCTCACGATGAAAAAGAGCAGTCCTATTATGAGAGCCTTTCCCTCTCGACCCTTCTCCTTGTACTCGAGAGGTCCCTGAGACTACTGCATCCTTTTATGCCCTTTGTAACAGAGGAGATATGGCAGAACACCAGAAATTACCTACTCGGAAGGGGCATAAGAGAAGAAGGATTATTTGGGGTTGGGGTTGGGGTGTATGAAAGCCTCGTTGTCTCACCCTATCCTGTGGACTTAAATAGGGACGATGAGGCTGAAAAAGAGATGTCCTATATAATCGAAGCCGTAACCAGCATAAGAAATATAAGGGGAGAGTTAAATATTTCTCCTAATGCTGATATAATTGTATTAATCAGACCATCCAGTGATTATATTGAAGAGGTTATAAAGTCTAATATGTCTGTGGTAGGGCGTCTCGTAAGGGCATCAGAGGTTCAGATTGGAAAGGACTTAAGGAGGCCCGAACATTCGGCAATCACGGTAAGTCCGAACTTTGAGATATATATACCCGTGAAAGGCTTGATTAATATAGAAGAAGAGATCAACCGTTTGAGCAAGGAAAAAAACAAGATAGAGGAATCATTGAGTTTTCTTAGCAAGAAATTAATGAACGATGAATTTCTGAGCAGGGCACCCCGATTAGTAGTGGAAAAGGAGAGGGGTCGTTATCAGGAGCTTATACTGAAAAAGGAAGGCATTGAGAAGGGGATTGAGAGATTAAAGGAATGGAGGTAAAGATGGATGAATTGACAGAGAGAGATTTAGAAGGGGAGAGCCTCGACTTTGTGGAGGCTGAGTTTGCCAATATCAGGCAGAGCACCATAAGGGCTGTAGAGGGTGGACATATTGAATTACAGCAGGTTGGTGCCTTAAGTATTGATGGAGAGAGGATAGAGGCAACCCAGAGCGCCTCTGCTATATTAAGGGGCAAGACAGTAAATCTCAACCAGAGCATAAGCCTACTGTCCATTGGTGGAAACAATGAACTGAATGCATCTTTCTCGCCTGTTATGCTTTCGAGGGATGGTGCAAATATAAACAGGTCTGCTGTTGGAATAGTGGGAGGCAAGGAGGTTAAGGTTGAAAATTCATCCACCCTCATGATGCTTGCTGGTAAGGTCGAGGGCAATGTTACAACCCTCCTCGACTGGCGCTCTGCCCTTGCCCTCGGTGCTATAGCAGGCGGTGTTATGGGATTAATGTCCATCCTCAAGAGAAAATAATCATGCATGTCCCTGAAAGAGTAAGGACGATACTTCGGATAGCAATTGAAGAGGATGTGGGTTATGGAGATATTACGACCCTGTCAGTCATACCCGAAGAAAAAAGAGCGAGGGCTGTCATTATATCGAAGGGCAATTTCATCGTAGCAGGGATACCCTTTGCTCAGGAGGTATTCAGTCTCATTGACCCTGATATAAATTTCACCACATTTTACAATGATGGTTCAAGGGTAAAAAAGCGGGATATTATAGCCGAGATAACTGGAAGGGCGAGGGCTATCCTTACGGGTGAAAGGGTATGTCTTAATCTGCTGCAGAGACTTTCAGGCATTGCCACAATGACTGCTGCCTTTGTTGAAAAGATAAAGGACCTTAATGTAAAGATCGTCGACACAAGAAAGACAACACCCTCCTTGAGGTTTCTTGAGAAATATGCTGTAAGGGTCGGTGGTGGCTATAATCACAGGTTTGGTCTTTACGACGGGATCCTCATAAAGGATAACCATATTGAGGCATCAGGTAGCATAATCAATGCTATTGAAGCTGCAAGAAGGTATCATCATCTATCGAGGATCGAGGTTGAGGTCGAAAATGTCAATGACCTTAAGGAGGCGCTGAAGGGAGGGGCCGATGTGGTAATGCTCGATAACATGACCATTGAGGAGATGAAAGAGGCTGTAAGACTTGCAAAGGGAAAGGTAATACTGGAGGCCTCGGGCAACATAAATTTAAACAACGTAAGGGCTGTAGCCGAGACAGGCGTTGACCTTATATCGATTGGTGCAATAACTCATTCAGCACCTGCTGTCGATATGAGCATGAAGATAGTATCAGGCCATAGCTAAGAGATAAGTATGTCCAAAACGGACTGAAACCTTCCAGAAAGATGTAAAAATAAAGGCGGATGAGCATTTTTTGAGAACAACATTAGGGTTTACTTATTCATAGCTGGTATGTTATAAAAGTTGATACACTAAATGGAGGAAGAGATGAAAAAGAAAATACTATTACTTGTAGTGCTAATACCTGCCCTTATTATCTCCTGTACTAAGAAGACAGAACAAAAGGCAGGCGCTTATGTTGCTAAGGTTGGAAAGACATTGATAACTGAGGCAGAAGTCGAGAAGGAGTTCAAGAACCTTCCACCACAGATTCAAAAGGTCTTTGAAGGTAAGGAGGGAAGGGAGAAGTTTATAGATGAACTTGTAAAAAAGGAGATGCTTTACCAGGAGGCAAAGAGCAGAGGTCTTGAAAATGATGCCGAATACAAACAAAAACTCGAGGATTTTAAGAAATTAACCATGATCAGTCTTCTTCTTCAGAAAGAGATAGAGGATAAGGTTAAGGTAGGAGACAACGATGCAAAGGCATATTACGATAGTCATAAAGAGGAATTTACGACGAATAACCAGATAAGGGCAAGTCATATCCTTGTAAAGACCGAAGAAGAGGCAAAAAGCATATTTAATGATGTCAAGAAGGGTGCCGATTTTGCAAAGCTCGCACAGTCAAAATCGATAGATTCGGGTTCAGCAAAGAATGGCGGAGACCTTGGCTACTTCTCGAGGGGACAGATGGTCCCAGAGTTTGAGAGTGCTGCCTTCAAGTTAAAGGTCGGAGAAATAAGCAAACCTGTAAAGACTCAGTATGGCTACCACATAATAAAGGTGACAGAGAAGAAAGAGGGTAAGCCAATTGAGTTCGACAAGATAAAGGACCTCGTGATACAGAGATTGACAGCAGAGAAACAAAAAGAGGTCTTTGACTCGTATATAGAAGGCCTTAAGAAAAAATATAATGCCGAGATAAAGAAGGAGGCATTCAGTTCACCGGAAGGTTCGGTAGAAAAGAAGTAAACTCAGACTTTCGGTATAAAATAGACACAGGCCTGTGACCCGTCAGAGAGCCTCTCTTTGTGAATTATATCTCTGACGCCGAGCAGGTCTTTCATAAGTTCATGATCATTTATACAGGCCTCTTTGAATCTCGTTGCCACCTTATAAATAGGGCAATTATATTGTTTAAATTTGAAGTATCTGTCATCCTCATCAATCTCCACCATATTGCCCTCCCTGTTTAGAGCCTCTGCAAGGGTGGTTAACTTGTCCCTCAAATGACCCTTTTCAGAGAGAAGTCCAATCTTTTCATTATAGAGCCTTTCCTTTCTCCTCCTGAAGATCTCCATTATCTTCTCTCTCCCTTCCCTTTCTGATATATCGGTCAGGATATCTATAGCAAGTTTCTGATAAGTTTTTGGGAAGAGGTTTTCAGCAGATTCAGTCAGCCTGTAAAGGAATCCGGGTCTGCCAACACCCTGTTTTTTTGTAACATATTCGACAATACCGTTTCTCTCCAAGATGAGTAGATGCTGTCTGACACCCATGGGAGTAATGTTGATAACTTTGCTAAGGTCCTCTACAGTCATCTCTCCATTTTTTTTTAGCGCCATGATGATCTTCCTTCTCGTCGGGTTTTCGGTAAGTTCAGAATTCATAATGGTATCTTTAGCCTCAGACTTTGTAATATTTTTTTCTATCTCTTGCCTTCTCAACCTCCCACCTCTTTTCATCAAATCCTTTTTTACCCATCATTCCATAGGTGAAGTTCTTGCCCTCTTCAACACCGGGCTGATTGAAGGGATTAATATTATACAATAAACCAGTATAGGCTGTAGTAATCTCGAAGAATTGAAAGATCTGGCCTAAATGATAAGCATCCAGAACAGGTATCGAAATAGTCATATTTGGCCTTCCCCTCTTAGACAGGGCAAGTTCAGTTGATTCTTCCTCAGCCTTAATCAATTCAGAAAGGTAATGACCGCCAAGGTAATTTATGCCTTCTATATCATTAAATAGCTCAGGGATCTTTAAATCCCTTTCATAATCCTCTATCCTCAGAAATATAACAACCTTATCATCAGGACCATCCATCCATAATTGGAGCTGGGAATGCTGATCTATCGTACCGAGGGATGGATAAGGTGTAATACCTAAACCATCCTTACCGAGACTTTCTGCCCATAACTGACAGAACCACTCAGATAGTGACTTGAGCCCATCTGCATAAGGCATGAGAACATTTATATTCCTCTTCTTTTTTGTATTCATAAGATAAAGAAGGGTGCCAAAGAGATAGGCTGGATTTTTCCATACCTCATGTTTCAGACATTTGTCATTTATATCCCTTGCTCCCCTGAGCATTTCATCGCAATCCACTCCTATGACCTCGGCTAAGAGCAGACCGACAGGACTCAAAACAGAATAACGGCCTACTACCCCCGGAGGTATAGAAAGGGTCTTCAGACCCATGGACTGGGCAATCTCTCGCAGGTTTCCCCTTTCAGGGTCTGTTGTGGCAATTAACCTGTTTTCTATATCTGGTATCTCATTACAAAGGATCATAAATAGGGCCATGGTCTCTGCGGTGCTACCCGATTTTGTGATGACATTTATGGTTGTCTTTTCCCTGTTTATTACGGAAAGTGTGTTAGTAATAGTTCTTGGGTCAACATTGTCACAGATAAAGACCCTCGGTCTTTTTCTATAGTTATGGAAAGGGCAAAGGGCCTCTAATATAGTCTTAGGACCGAGGGCAGAACCTCCTATACCGAGGAGCAAAAAGTCTTCTGTGTCAGACCTTATCCATTCTGCCACTTTTTTAATCTCTGAGGTATCACAGGATGGTAAATCTATGAAGGCGAGTTCGGGTATACTCCTTTTTATAAGGATGTCATGAACCCTCTCTATTTCTGTCTTCAGGGCATCTATATCTTCTGGAGAGACACCATTGTCACCGATGATACCCTCCATAATATTGGAGAAGTTAATCTCAAGCATTAGTATCTTCTCTCGTATTTTTCTCCTTCACAGACCTCTCTTACATGATCCTTTACAAGGCGACCTTCTTCCCAGACCCTTTCATGCACCTTTCTGCACCTCGTCTGCCCATCGGAATAATAATAATCACTTGCCGGCTCTGCCCTGTAAACACCCCTTCCGTCCTCTGTCCTGTACTCAACAGGCTTTCCTGTCCTATAGGCCTCTCTTGAGCCCCTCATGGAAATGTCTGTAAGGGTTGCACCGAGCACTGCTCCAAGGCCTGCACCTATTACACCACCCCTCCAGGGATTTTTATGATCGAGAAAGGCGCCGGCAATTCCACCAATAAGACCTCCTGCCGCAGCTCCTTCGTAATGATACTGTGTGCAAGCCGTTACTGCCAGAAGTGCCACCATTATTAGGATTGCAAAGAACCTTTTCATTTTAATCTCCTCCTTTTGCAGTTATACAGGTTATACTTTAACCTTTTTAGATATACTATATCACAAAATAGATAAATAGGAAATACATATCCACAATCTTAAAATCGCTGACAGAAATGGTCTGGAAAGCATCCTCACCTCTCGAGTATAACGCAGGCTACACTGTAATCTTTTTCATGGCTGAGGCTGAGATGAATATTCTTAATACCAATCCTGTCAAGTCTCTCTTTTAATCTAATCCCTGGATTGATAATGGGCATTCCATCTCCAGTATTGATCACCTCTATATCTTTAAATGTTATGTCTGTCCTGCTCCCGAGTGCCTTAATCATTGCCTCCTTTGCAGCAAACCTCGCTGATAGTGGTAGAGAGGAATCTTTCCTGGCGAGACAATAATCTATCTCCGCCAGGGTAAAAACCCTGTCCAGAAACCTCCTGTCCCATCTATCTACTACTTCTTTTAATCTCTTCACAGAGACAATATCTATTCCGAGGCCATAGATCACTTTGTCGCTATATTTTGAGTGTCAATCAGCTTTATATTCAAAATAATCCCCAAATCAAAGATCTCTAAATCCATCTATGAACAGCTCCTTTGCAGAGCGTCATCAAAACCATGCCCTTCAGTGACCATCCTTCAAAGGGTGTGTTTTTACCGAGAGATATAAACCCTTCTGATCGGACAGTGAATTCCCTGTTTAAATCGCAAATAGTAATCTCGGCCCTTGAACCGGGCTTTAGCGTCCCCCCTTTTATCCCTATTATTCTTGCTGGTTCAGTTGAAAGTTTCTTAATAATCTCTTTGAGGCTTAGAGAGCCTCTTTCTAAGAGTCGCAGGCTCAATGAGAAGGCAGTCTCCAACCCCGAGATACCAGAAGGTGCCATATCAAATCCCTGAAGTTTTTCATCCCTGTGGTGTGGAGCGTGATCCGTGGCTATTATATCAATCGTATTATCCTTCAGACCCTCAATGATTGCTTCTACATCTTCCTCTGTCCTTAAAGGTGGGTTCACCTTCGCATTTGTATTATAATCAGCCACAGCCTCTTCTGTAAGGGAGAAATAATGGGGGCATGTTTCTGCCGTGACATTCAGTCCCTCCTCCTTTGCCCTTCTTATCAGTTCCACACCCCTTTTTGTCGAGACATGGGCGATATGAAGTCTTCCACCTGTCAAACCTGCAAGCATTATATCCCTTGCGATCATTATCTCCTCCGCTTCTTTCGGGACCCCTCTGAGGCCAAGCCTTGTTGATACTTTACCTTCATTCATTACTCCGCCTTCTGACAGGTTGATGTCCTCTTCATGGGATATTATGGGGACATCAAAGGCCTTTGAATATTCAAGGGCCCTTCTCATTATCAGGCTGTTCATCACCGGCCTTCCATCATCAGAAAAGGCGATACATCCTGCACCATACATTTTCCCAATATCTGCAAGCTCCTCACCCTTCTGACCCTTTGTTATAGCACCAATGGGATATACATAACATGCCCCTTCAGCATAAGCCTTTCGCAGAATAAATTCTGTAACAGTCTCGTTATCATTTACAGGATCTGTGTTTGGCATACAGCAGAGTGTTGTAAAGCCGCCCTTCAGTCCGGCAAGGGTTCCTGTCCTGATGGTATCCTTATGGCTGAATCCTGGTTCTCTCAAATGGCAGTGCATATCAACAAACCCTGGAAGGACGTATAAACCTGTGGCATCGAGGGTCTCGATACCAGGTTGAGGATTGAAGGCTGAGGGTCTAAGACGGATTTCCTTTATGGTTCCATCTTCGATTAAGATGTCACCTATGCCATCAATATCCTGCGATGGGTCTATTATGTGGCCCTTCATGATGAGGATATTCATATTATTTCCACCAGGATATTAAGTTTGGTTTTAAGTCTACCATATTAGAATATTTATACACAAGCAAATATACGCCTGATTCTTAATACTTGACAAAAACAGTAAGGTATTTTATATTTTTATATGCTAAGGTTGTCAACAAAAGGACAGTATGGTGTGAGGGCTATGTTTGAGATAGCAAAGGGCTATCCTGAGAGGCCTGTTACAATAAGGGAGATATCAGAGAGGCAGGAGGTCTCTGCACCTTATCTTGAACAGATACTTAATAAGCTCAGGCGGGCAGGTCTTATAAAGAGTGTCAAGGGGCCTGGAGGTGGCTATGTCCTCTCTAAAGAGCCAGGGCAGATAAGTATAGGCGCCATACTTAATGAACTGGAGGGGCCTGTTGCCTTAACATCCTGTCTCGCTCCTGGAGAAGGATGCACAAGGGTTGATGGTTGCGTTACCCATCTTCTCTGGAAATCCCTCGGTGCAAAAATAGAGGCCTTTTTAGGAACGATAACCCTTAAGGACCTGATAGAAAAAGAACCCCTTCTCTTAGGGATACAAAAGAATAAAAACTATAAAACCAGTGTGGCATGACCTTAAAGTTTGTAGAAAATATAAAGGCAGATGTAACAACAGACATAGTTTATATGATGTGTCCAATGCATCTGCTTAAGCTCGAGGAAAAGATGAAGGAACTGGATAAGGGCCAGATACTCGAAATACTTACAGATTATGATGGCGCACTCGAGGACATTCCCGGCTGGTGCGAGAAAACAGGCAATGAATTCCTCGGCATAGAGGAAACAGAGGACTATTATAAGTTCTATATTAGAAAAAATAAATAACCCTGACTCTGAAATTGGTTTTTAGGGTGAAAGTGAGGAAAAGATGAGAAAGTGTTATTTTGACCATGTTGCAACGAATCCATTGCATCCCGAGGTATTAAAAGAGATGATGCCCTATCTTACCGAGGAATTCGGTAATCCCTTGAGCCTCTATCCCCTCGGAATGAATGCAAGGAACGCTATTGAGAAGGCCCGCGGCCAGGTTGCATCTCTCATAAACTGTAAACCCTCGGAGATCATATTTACATCGAGCGGCGCTGAGGCGAACAATTTTGCCCTCAGGGGTATCGCCCTGGCAAGACAGAACGAGGGGAAACATGTGATAGTATCGAGGATGGAGCATCACTCGATCCTTAATTCTGCCCGATTCCTGGAGAAGATGGGTTTCACGGTCACCTATGTAACGCCTGACAAAAATGGCATTATAGAACCTGATTCTATCAAGAAGGCGATAACAAAGGAGACAACCTTAATATCTATAATCCATGCCAGTAGCGAGGTTGGAACTATAGAACCAATTAAGGAGATTGCCAGGATAGCTAAAGAACATAAGATTATTATGCATACCGATGCTGTTGCATCAACTGGTAACATCCCTGTTGATGTAAAGGACCTTGGCGTTGATTTATTGAGCATGGCGGCTCATCAATTCTATGGACCAAAGGGTGCCGGGGCATTATATGTCAGGGAAGGTCTGAGGATAGTCCCACTTATTTATGGTGGAATACAGGAAGGAGGAAGGAGGGCAGGGACAGAGAATGTACCCGCCATAGTAGGCATGGGAAAGGCCGCAGAACTCGCAAAGGAGGAGATTAGTAACAGGATTGAATATGTCAAACAACTCAGGGATAAACTGATTGGGGGTATCCTTAAGGTTGAGAATGTCTATCTTACAGGTGATCCTGTAAACAGGCTCCCAGGACATGCAAGCTTTGTGGTTGAGTACATCGAGGGTGAGTCTATGCTACTGATGCTCTCAGCAAAGGGGATCTATGTCGCAAGCGGCTCTGCCTGTTCTTCAAAGGCATTAAAGGCATCCCCTGTCCTTCTTTCAATGGGAGTGCCTGCAAGCCTTGCTCAGGGATCTATTGTGTTTACCCTGGGCATGGGCAATACAGAGGAGGACATCGAATATACACTGAATGAGTTTCCTCCCATCATAAAGAGACTCAGGGAGATATCACCCTTTGCAAAAGGATGGGAAGAAAAGGCAGGAGGTGTTTGTTATGCACCTAATGAAGAAAAAGCCTAACTAAAAAGGAGGATCCTATGTATAGCGAAAAGGTCATGGATCATTTTATGAATCCCAGGAATGTTGGAGAGATTCCTGATGCTGACGGTGTAGGGATGGAAGGAAATCCTACCTGTGGAGATGTGATGAAGATATATATAAAGGTCGAGAATGGAAAAATCGTTGATGCAAAGTTTAAGACCTTTGGTTGCGGTGCTTCGATTGCTGTAAGCAGTATGGTCACAGAGATGGTTAAGGGAAAGACCTTAGAAGAGGCGCTACAGATATCAAAGGAGACCGTGGCAGAGGCCCTGGGAGGACTTCCACCGCAGAAGATGCACTGCTCAAATCTCGGAGCTGATGCCTTGCGAAAGGCTATAGAGGATTACAGATCAAGACATTCAGATAGTTAAACAATCATCGGAAAGATTATATACCTTAATGTTGCATAAATTCGGAGGCTGGCATGCCTCAAATCGAGATATTGACGATGAGAAAAAAGATAAAAAATCTAATCTCGCTCATTAACTCTCAACTGCCTGACCGAAAGATAAAGATCATGCATGTCTGCGGCTCCCATGAGCATACTGTTCAGAGGTGGGGTATAAGGAGTATGCTCCCTGAGAACATAGAGGTTTTTGCGGGTCCAGGCTGTCCTGTCTGTGTCTGTCCAGGCCATGAAGTGGCAGAGGCGATCGAGATTGCAAGAAAGGGAGCAATCGTGGTGACTTATGGAGACATGATCAGAGTCCCCACCCGATACGGCAGCCTCCATGACGCTACTGCTACAGGTGCGGATATCAGGATCATCTATGGCCCCACAGATGCTGTTGAGATTGCTAAAGAGAATCCTGGGAAAGAGGTTGTATTCTTCTCTGTCGGCTTCGAGACAACCGTGGCTCCTCTCGCTGGCTTAATATCAGCAGGTAATTTACCCCAAAATCTCTCCTTTCTCACATCTCATAGATTGACGCCACCGGCCATGGAACTTCTCCTCGGCATGGGAGATGTTCAAATAGATGGATTTATTGCACCTGGCCATGTCTCTGTTATTATAGGCTC
>JBKBUA010000021.1:0-5000 GCA_046290845.1 Thermodesulfovibrionales bacterium | reverse complement strand
CAGAGGCCTGGAGGGTTTTTTCTGATGTTTATAGTATGCCCGTGGCAGTGGCAGGGTTTGAGCCTGACCAGTTTCTTCTCGGTTTGTTATCTATTATTCAACAGATAAAAAGGGGCGAAGCAAGGCTTGATAATACTTATCCATCTGTTGTCAGACCACATGGAAACCCTCTGGCACTTAAGGCAATTGACAGGACCTTCGAGGTTGTCTCAACATGGTGGAGAGGAATTGGTGAGATTCCAAGATCAGGTCTTTTATTGAGAACCGATTTTTCAGAAATCAACGCAAGGAGCAGATTTGGAGTTTATAAGAATCCCGAACAAAAGGATTTACCTGACGGCTGTTCCTGTCATCTCGTCATGCTCGGAAAGATCTATCCAACAGGATGTCCTCTTTTTGGAAAGAAATGCACCCCCTCAACACCCCACGGACCCTGTATGGTCTCTCAGGAAGGCACATGCCTTATCTGGAGCAAATACAGGACTACCTAATATATGCCTCTGTTACATACCGACGCATCATTCTGTGAGAGTTAAAATAATAGGCATTCTTACCTATGGCATTCTGCATTATCCTTACCCAGGTATGTCTGTCATTGTAAAAGATTGGAAGGATGATGTTTTCGAGCTTATTGTAGAGGTCATCAGCATCCTTATCCGGGTCTGCGGGCACATCAGGGGATGGTCCAATAGCCCATCCTGTGAATCCCTCAATATGTCCTTCAATCCACCAACCGTCAAGAACACTGAAATTAGGAACACCGTTATGGGTTGCCTTCATTCCGCTCGTTCCGGAGGCCTCGAGAGGTCTTAAGGGTGTATTAAGCCACACATCAACTCCTGATACAAGTTTTGATGCAACCTCTATATTATAATTTTCGAGATAGACTATCTTTATACTATCCTTCAACTTTTCCTTAATTACAAAAATCCTTTCAATAAGAAACTTCCCTGCCTCATCCTTTGGATGGGCCTTTCCTGCATATATTATCTGGAGCCTTCCTTTCCCGATTCGCTCGAGTCTCTCGATGTCAGAAAAAAGCAGATCAGCCCTCTTATAAGCGGTTGCCCTTCTTGCAAATCCTATTGTAAATATGTCGGGAGACATCTCCACACCTGTCTTCTCTTTTACAAAATCGAGGAGATGCCTTTTTGCCTCCATATGAGCCTCCCAGAGTTCTTCATCAGGGATTCTTCCTACCCTCACGAATAATTCAGGTTCATTTGCCCATCCTGGAAGATACCTGTCATAGAGTCTTTTAAAGCTGTCACAGGTCCAGGTGAAGGAGTGAACACCGTTTGTTATCGCATGTATCTCGTAGCCTGGAAACATATTCTTCGAGACCTCTCCATGTTTCTTTGCAACACCATTAACATACTTACTGAGATTCAGGGCAAGGAGAGTCATGTTCAGATGATCCTTACCACCTAAGTCCTGTAAAACATAGAGGGGTATGAAGTCACCCATTATCTTTGATACAAGTTCATAGGGAAATTTGTCATGGCCTGCCTCTACAGGTGTATGGGTTGTGAAGACGCAGAGGTCTTTCACCTTTTCGACATCCCAGACGAGCCTTTCATCCCAGACCTCTTCTATATCCTTTTTAAATTCCTTTAAGAGTTCTATAGCTAAAAGACTTGCATGGCCTTCATTCATGTGATATTTCTTTATATGAAAACCGAGCTCCTCGAGCATCCTAACACCGCCGATGCCCAATACTATTTCCTGTTTTAATCTATAGGCCCTATCACCCCCATAGAGGAAATGAGTTATTTCCCTGTCTAAAGGCTGATTCTCTTCTATATCTGTATCGAGAAAGAATACAGGCACCACTCCTCCTGTCAGGCTTCTTACCTCATAAACCCATGCCTGTATATTAACTGTCCTCCCTTCAATCTCAACACTTACCCTCTGGGGCAGACGTATCATAAATCTTGACGGTTCCCAATCTTCAGGTTCTTCTCTCTGCCTTCCCCTTTCATCGAGAACCTGCCTGAAATATCCCTTCTTTGTGAGTAAGGTCACCGCAACGAGTGGGAGCCTCAGGTCTGCTGCTGATTTTATAGTATCTCCAGCAAGGACGCCGAGACCACCGCTGTAAGTGGGGATATCCTTATTGAGGCCTATCTCCATTGAAAAATAGGCTATCTTTGGTTCTTTTGTTAGTTCCTCGAGAAGGGCTTCAATGCTCATAGAACCATCCATTGCTGTGGTAAGAAGAGGCTTTCATAAGTTGAGAGGGCAAATCTATCTGTCATGCCTGCTATAAAATCACAGACCATTCTGTGGCGGTTAATCCTCTTTTCTGAAGGGATATCCCTTATGAGTTCTTCAATATGTTCTAAGTAATATTCATATAAGTCCTTTAATATCTTTTTTGCCTTTTTGAACTCAGCCATTATCCTTTCACTTTCATAGACCCGTTCATAGAGAAAGTCTCTCAATTTGTAAGTGGCATCCATTATATCATCACTCATCCTTATATCATTAAGGTCGAGACTAAGGGAATTATATATTACATCCTTAACCATTCTGTCAATCCTCTCTGAATGGGTCTCTCCGAGTAGCTTTGTAATCTCCTTTGGAATCTCTGATTTTTTGATTACTTCCGCCCTTATCGCATCGTCAAGGTCATGATTGACATAGGCTATTATATCAGAGATGCGGACTACAAGGCCCTCCATTGTCTCGGGTCTCTCGGAAACACTCTCTGGTATGATCTTCCCCTTTCCTTTGGAGTGTGTCACTATTCCATTTCTAACCTCATGGGTAAGATTAAGTCCCTGACCGTTTTTCTCAAGAAAATCAACAACCCTGAGACTCTGTTTATAATGATCAAAACCTCCTGGATGTATCTCCCTGAGTGTCGATTCCCCGGCATGTCCAAAAGGTGTGTGGCCGAGGTCATGGCCTAATGCAATAGCCTCTGTGAGGTCTTCATTGAGCCTTAATGCCCTCGCTATTGTCCTGGCAATCTGTGAGACCTCGAGGACATGGGTCAACCGAGTCCTGTAATGGTCACCCTTAGGAGCTAAAAAGACCTGTGTCTTATGCTTGAGCCTCCTGAAGGCCTTTGAATGTATTATCCTGTCCCTGTCTCTCTGGAAGCAGGTCCTTATCTCCCCTTCCTTCTCAGGCCTCGCCCTTCCTTTACTCCTTGAGCTCAGCGCTGCCCTTCGATGAAGCGTCTTTCGCTCTATATCCTCAATCTGTTCCCTTATGGTCATTCGATAAACTCTAACACTATTTCTTTTCTTTGTATCTTTTCCGTTCCTATCTCGATTCCTGACCTGAAGACCTCTTCTGCATCTTTAATGAGGGATTCGTCACTACAATAAAACATCGCTATCTGATCCCCAGGGGTTACGAAATCCCCTACCTTTTTGTTCAGTATAATACCTGCTGAATAATCAATAACATCATCGATCTTCCGCCTTCCAGCACCAAGGAGCATTGACGCAATGCCCACCTTTTCAGCATTCATTCTCGCTATATAACCTTCTCTTTCAGCCCTTATCTGTTTCATGACCTTTGCAGAGGGAAGGAGCCCTGGTTTAAAGGCTACCTCGGGGTCTCCGTATTGGTGATCAATTAACTCGACAAACCTTTTAAAGGCTGCACCTGAATCAATGAGTCTTAACAATTCTTTCTTATAATCATTGATGTCCTCACCCTCGAAATCGAAGTCCGAAATGGTTTTTGCTATCTCTATCATTCTTGCACCGAGGCTGAGGGTAACCTCCTTCAGGTCTTCCTGCCACCTTCCTCTCAGGGCAGATATACATTCCTTTATCTCGAGACTGTTACCGATGGTGTTACCAAGGGGTTGATCCATATCGGTCAATATAGCCACCGTCTTTACGCCCATGGCGTTCCCGATATCTATCATTGTCCTGGCAAGTCTCTTTGCATCGTCCCTATCCTTCATAAAGGCACCAGAGCCAACCTTTACATCGAGAACAAGCCCTTGAATTCCCTCTGCGAGCTTTTTCGACATTATGCTCGATGCAATAAGAGGGATTGACTCAACCGTTGCTGTCACATCCCTCAGGGCATAGAGTTTCTTGTCAGCCGGCGCAATCTCAGGTGTCTGTCCTATCATAGAGACCCCTATCTTTCTGATGTTTTCCTTAAATTCCTCGAGGGTGAGATCTGTCTTGAAATTAGGGATTGATTCCAGTTTATCGAGAGTTCCTCCTGTATGCCCCAGTGCCCTGCCGGAGATCATAGGAATCTTGAGGCCTGCTGCTGCCATTAAAGGAGCGAGGATTATACTCGTCTTATCACCTACGCCACCTGTTGAATGTTTATCGATCTTTATCCCCTCGATGTCAGAGAGGTTGAGGACCTTACCAGAATACATCATCGACTTCGTGAGGTCTATTGTTTCTTCCTCGGTCATGCCCCTGAAGAATATGGCCATGAGGAGGGCCGAGACCTGATAATCAGGTATATTGCCTGATGTGTACTCCTTGATTATAAGGTCTATCTCTTCCCCTGTGAGGGGGTAACCATCACGCTTCTTCTTTATAATATCCTGTATCCGCATTATTAATACATTAGAGGATAATCCCTGATTTTTCAATAGCCTTGAAATAGGCCCTTTTGCATAGCTCTTCTATCTCCCGTAGCCTCTTAAAGGCCTCCTGAAAATTATCCTTCCCTGATGTAAAGACACCATGTCCGAACACGATCACTCCCTTCTTCTCTTTCATTGCCTCTGGAACTGTATTTACCAATCCTGTAGGGCCTGTGCCTATCTCTCCTGATACAACCGGCACACCTGCCACATATCTCCTCTCTCTGCAATGCCTGTAGCAGTAATCCATATCCCTGTAATGTGGACAATCCTTAATCTCACAATACATTGACATTATAACAGAGAATTTTGGATGGCCGTGAAGAATTGCATTATCTCCTGTGGCATAGAATATATTTTTATGAGCCGATAATTCTGAAGAGGCAGTGATACCTGTTGAGGATGACCCGTCAAGAGGCAC
>JBKBUA010000217.1:0-1934 GCA_046290845.1 Thermodesulfovibrionales bacterium | reverse complement strand
ATGACTCACCTTATGTAGAGAGTAAGAACTGGTCGATGGTAAGGGCCTATACAGGATGGAGGAGGTATGACACAGATCTATCAATGGGATTCAGTATATAATCCTATATCTATTTCGAAGAGATTTTATTTTGAGGAAATACGCTATTTTGTGTAACCCCAAATTTTATTGACTTTAAACCCCCGTGATGTTATTCTTAAATATGCTCGATACTTATAGGATAGAGTCCTTTGAGGACATCCTGAGAGCCCTCAAGGAGAGGCCTGAATGGCTCGAGGAGTTACGCAGGATTATCCTCACAGAGGAGCTTATAGCCCTGCCTCAGAAGTTTGAGAAATTCCTTGAAGAATTTAAAAGCCACAGAGCGGAATTTAAGACACTTAAAGAGGACTTTGAAAACCACAAAGATAAGCTTGAGACACTCAGCGGAGAATTTAAAACCTTCCGTGAAGAGGAATTTAAACCCCTTAAAGAAAAAGTTGACAGGATAGAAGGGGATGTTGGGTTATTGAAAGAGGATGTGACAGTTCTTAAACAGGATGTAACAGTTCTTAAACAGGATGTAACAGTTCTTAAACAGGATGTAACAGTTCTTAAGCAGGATGTGGCTGTCCTCAAACAGGATGTGGCTGTCCTCAAACAGGATGTGGCAGAGCTTAAGGGTGATAATTTTGAAAGAAAGGTCAGGGAGAGGGCTCCTTCTTACTTTGGTAGGTTTATAAGGAGATGTAAGGTTATAGGCTCGGAGGAACTGGCAAATATCCTTGACGATGCAATGGACAGTAACGTAATCTCTGAGGTAGAAAGGGATGATGCCCTGAACACTGATGTCGTTGTCACAGGTATTCTTAAACATGACAGAGAAAAAAAGGTTGTTGTTGTAACAGAGGTCTCGATAAAGGCTGATCGGTCTGATGTTGAGAGGGCCTTTGAGAGAGGAAGGATTATAGAGAAGGCAATGAATCTTCCATCTATATCAGTAGTAATCGGAAAGGAATTTACAGAGGGTGCCGAGGCAAGGGCAAAGGAACTTCAGGTCATCCTCTGCTGATGTAGTCCTTAAATTATAAATAGCGAGTAAAGTGAAGACTCAGCGTCAGTTTCAAATGCTGACATATCACCGAACTGACACAATCAATGGATAGGGAAAAGATATTAAAAGGCGTTAGATTGATCATTGAGGGTATCGGTGAAGACCCTGAGAGGCCCGGCCTGCGAAGAACTCCTGAGAGGATAGCGGAGATGTATGAAGAGATATTCTCAGGGCTTCGTTCTTCTCCTGAGGAACTCCTCAAACCCATGGAAGGCGAAAGGCACGATGAGATGGTTTTACTCAAGGATATCCCTTTTTATTCTGTCTGCGAACACCATCTCTTACCCTTTGCTGGAAAGGCCCATATTGCCTATATACCTGAAGGTGGAAGGATCGTCGGCATAAGTTCCTTAGCAAGGGCCCTCGAGATATTTGCTAAGAGACCACAGGTTCAGGAGAGATTGACTGCTCAACTTGCAGATCTTATAATGGAAAGACTCAAGCCTAAAGGATGCATGGTTGTAATTGATGCGGAACACCTCTGTATGAGCATGAGGGGAATTAAAAAGCCTGGTTCAAGGACAGTTACATCAGCAGTAAGGGGTATATTCAGGAGCAAGCAATCAACAAGGGATGAGATGCTCGAACTTATAAAGACAAGAGACTAAGGAGGTTTTATGGCAGCAAGGATAATAAGTGGCACAGAGATAGCAGCACAGATCAGGGAAGAGTTAAAGAAAGAGGTAGCGGAACTAAAGGAAAAACATGGCGTCACGCCAGGACTGGTAACTATCCTGATAGGAAAGAACCCAGCCTCTGTCAGTTATGTTACAGCAAAGCAGAAGACAGCCCATGAACTCGGCTTCTATTCTGTTCAGGATGACCAGCCCGAGGATATCTC
>JBKBUA010000216.1:0-1943 GCA_046290845.1 Thermodesulfovibrionales bacterium | reverse complement strand
TGAAGGAAACAATCTAGGTGTTCTGGTAACTTTTTGCTATGCTGGCCTTTCCTGTTCTGATAGTGGCCACAGCCTCCGCTACAGGATTGTAATTATTCTCCGTATTGTTCCCGTTATCCCCTGTAACCGCAATTTCATTTTTTGCATCACCAGAATCGGAATCGTTGTCACCGATTTTTTCAGTCTTGCTCTTCTTGGGTGGTTCGACATAGATGCGTACAAAACTTCTAAGCTCGGTTAGGAGCTGACCAAACTGTTTTTCATGTTCCTGACATCTCCGGATAAGGTCAAGCGCCTTTTCCGTATCTATATTCACCCCTATCCTTTTCTTTATCCAGCCGATCAGCCGGTCATACTCTATAATTCTCGAAAGATAGTACTTGCTTTCAAGGGTATTCGATATTATCACGAAAGACCCGGGAGTTGAAGCAAGTTGTTTCTTTTTTTCTAAAAAATTAAAGTTCTTATTTTCCACTTTATATTCCTCCTTGTCTTATTTTTATTTCTCCTTCATCCTGCTATGTAATATTAATAACAGGACAGCATTTCTACCGAAATTGCAAAAGATAATATCTGTAAAATACAGAACAAGGAAAGGAGAAAAAATGTCGAACATTCTAGACAGGTTTTACCCGGAAAAACCGTTCAAACCAGAAAGGTCCGTAGAGATCATCAAAACATTAAACAGAATATACGGTGAGTATCTGCTGTCAAAGATCCTGAAATGCAAGACGGGCATGATTCGCAGGGCATTAGACGGCAGACCTGTTTTTACATCAAGACAAATTTCCATTATCAACCTTCTTTTACTTATAGAGGAACAGATTGCTGAAAAATCTACTGGGCAGCCGAAAAAAAGTCGCGGACGTAAAACCGCATGACGATATAAGAAGAATCTTTGAAAGCGAGAAGGTCCGGAACTATATAACAAACATCAAGGACCTTTTGATCTCGGATACTGCTGACAGCCTTGCAGAGGATATATCACTGAGGCTTCTCAGGCATATCTGGTTTCTTCCCGCCTCTGAGGGACATCACCACTCCGAAGAGTTCGGACTTTTCTATCATTGTCTCGAATGTGGAATAGAATCGGTTAAGAGATTCGATGATAAGATATATTTTGAGTTTAGAGAAAACAAGGATATAGACTCCTTTGATACCAGACATAAAAGACCTCGAATGCAGTATGCCTTTTTCCTTGCCGGGTTACTGCATGATATGGGTAAAGAGGCCTCAAGATTCGAGGTCAGGTCAAGAGACAACCATGTGTGGAATCCCTGTTCTCCCGATGGACTTTACGGTTTTGTGCAGGAGTACGGGGTAACTTTTAAAGATGTGAAATTTCTGCACCACAAGAACATGTATGGTGGTATGTACAGAAAACTCGCCCCCTTCTTTGCATCCCGTTTGCTGTCTCCAAAAGATTATGAGTATGTCGGCGCCGAAGAGATCGGCGAGGTAATAAATGCTATAGGGTATAAGCCCTATACAGATAATATCTTCAAGTTCTACCTTACCACCGCTGTAACCGAGGCCGATATGCAGTCGGTACAGAAGAGTGTCGAGGGAAAAACACAGCCTCAGATGAAAGATACTGTTGGAGATCTGATCGAGATGCTGAAGAATCTCCTCACATCAGGACAGATCCCTATCAACTCCAGAGGTGCAAAGGCATGGGTGTTCGATAACTTCACGGCTGTACAGGTAAGCGTAATAAATGATGTGAGACAGAAACTGTATGAAAAAGAGAGAAAAACTCCTGAAACAAATGTCTTCTTCAAAAGGTTTGTTGAAAGAAAACTCGTCGAATTTTATGATGAATGGAAATGCGTTTATGAGATGGAGATAGAAACCGCAGGAAGGCCCTATATGGTCAAGGTGATTAAATTTAAAAATAACCTTCTCTGGGGAGATGATAATCCAGATATATGCAAACTCAATAC
>JBKBUA010000215.1:0-1982 GCA_046290845.1 Thermodesulfovibrionales bacterium | reverse complement strand
GGAGGAGATATGAAGAAACAGGAGAAGATGCGGAGTAGCAGGATAAAAAAAGGTCTTGAAAGGGTGCCTCACAGGGCACTTCTCTATGCCACAGGAATACCTAAAACAGAGATCGACAAACCCTTCATCGGTGTTGCAACGAGCTTTACAGACATAATTCCAGGTCATATAGGAATGAGAGACCTCGAGAGGTTTATTGAAAAGGGCATCCATTCAGGAGGGGGTTATCCCTTTTTCTTTGGCATTCCTGGTATATGCGATGGGATAGCCATGGGTCATTCAGGTATGCACTATTCCCTTCCATCGAGAGAATTAATAGCGGATATGGTAGAAACAATAGCCGAGGCCCATCAACTCGATGGCCTTGTACTCCTTACAAATTGCGATAAGATAACCCCGGGGATGCTTATGGCAGCAGCAAGGATAAACATACCATCCATAATAGTTACAGCAGGGCCGATGCTTTCAGGCCATCTTAAAGGCAAAAGGCTATCCCTGGTAAATGATACCTTTGAGGCGGTTGGAAAATATAAGAAAGGTCTTATAAAGGATGAGGAGCTTGAGGCCCTGGAGATGTGCGCCTGTCCAGGTGCTGGCTCCTGTCAGGGCATGTATACAGCAAACACGATGGCCTGTGTTACTGAGGCCCTCGGGATGAGCCTTCCAAAATGTGCGACAGAGCTTGCTGTATCAGCAAACAAGAGAAGGATCGCCTTTGAGAGTGGTAGAAGAATAGTGGAACTTGTCAAAAAAGGGATAACGCCAAGAAAGATAATGACCATTCAGGCCTTTGAGAATGCCATAATGGTGGACCTTGCCCTCGGTGGTTCAACAAACACGGTACTTCATATACCTGCCATTGCACATGAGGCTAAGGTCAACCTTCCACTTGAGACCTTTGACAGTCTGAGCAGACAAACACCCCATATCGCTAATATGCTGCCTGGAGGAGAACACTTCCTCGAAGACCTCGATTACGCAGGTGGTATACCGGCCGTTATGAAAAGGCTTAAAGACATGATTCACGACAATATCACTGTCAGCGGTAAGAAGATTCACGAGATAGTAGAAGAGGCCTATATCTCTGATGAGGATGTCATAAGGCCCGTTGAGAGGGCCTACCATAAGGAAGGCGGAATAGCCATATTAAGAGGGAATCTTGCACCTGATGGGGCTGTTGTAAAACAGAGTGCTGTCAGCAAAAAAATGATGCGTTTTACAGGAACAGCAAAGGTCTACGACTCTGAAGAAGAAGGCATGAAGGCAATCCTCGCAGGAGAGATTAAAGCAGGTGATGTGGTTGTTATCAGGTATGAAGGACCAAAGGGTGGACCTGGTATGAGGGAGATGCTATCTCCTACAGCAACCATAGCTGGCATGGGGCTGAGTGAGTCTGTTGCCCTTGTAACAGATGGGAGGTTTTCAGGAGGCACGAGGGGACCCTGTATAGGTCATATATCACCTGAGGCAATGGAAGGTGGCACTATTGCAATAGTTAAAAACGGCGATAGAATAAGGATAGACATACCTGAGAGGAAGATAGAACTACTCCTTTCTGATGAGGAGATACAGAAAAGGCTCAAAGAATGGAAAGCACCAGCACCAAAGATAAAAATGGGTTATCTTGCACGATATGCAAAAATGGTAACATCTGCTGCAACCGGGGCGGTGATGAGGGCAGATTGAGATGAATCAGGATAAGAAAGAGATAATGAGATGCACGGTCTGCAAAAACCTACTAACGCTTCGTTTCGGTTGAAGGACCGTTTATCTGCGCTGCACGTCGTGCGGGAGGGATTACAGGATCTCTGAATATCTCGATGAGATAGACGAGCAAACGTGGGAGAAGATTTCAGGCCGTTCCTGTGACAGGGCTTAATTCAGCAAATCATCGATCTCCTTAAAGACCTTTCCTGTTGATTCGGCTAATGCCCTGTGCACAACCTCCCCTTTGAATATATTGACAGCACTTTTTATAGACC
>JBKBUA010000214.1:0-2036 GCA_046290845.1 Thermodesulfovibrionales bacterium | reverse complement strand
GACCTAATTATAACAGGCCATTTTATATATTCCCTTTATGGGGTCTATTTGAGATAGGGCAATTTATCCTTGATGTTGTAAAGATGTATTAGAGAAGATTGAACCTCTTTAAAACCTCTGCTATCTTATCATCCGTTTTGGAAAGCTCTCTTAATGCATTTATCAGATCTCTAATTTTACCCTCTTTTTCAATCTCTGCTATTGTTTCTTCTTTTGCCTTTTTTATGATCGTTCTCCTGTCCCAGTAGGCAAAACCAATATTGGCTACCATTATTGTTGTGAAAATCCCTGTTATTATCCACAGAAATGTTTTAAGGTCATCAAATCTTTTATCAATCTGTTCAAATCTTTTATCGATTTGTTCAAATCTTTTATCAATCTGCTCGAATCTTTTGTCAATCTCTTCTAATTTAGTTTCGAGTCTTATCAGACGGTCTCTGTCTTCCTGAGTAAAGGGAATCTCACGCGCCAGAGAAGGCAGGGGTAATATCAAAAGACACAAGATTAAGGAAGTAGTTAGCTTTTTCATATTCTTAGATTACCAGAAAAGGGATCGATTGTCAAAAATTTAATCGCCCTTTTATGATTGGGCGTGTATAATATAACATGAAGCTCCTTTTATTTGACATCGACGGAACGCTTATTGACTCCGGAGAGGCAGGTACAAGGTCCCTGAATCTTGCCTTTCAGGAGGTATTTTCTGTCCCTGACGCCTTCAGGGGGATAAGTATGGCAGGAAAGACGGATATTCAGATAATGAAGGAGGCCCTGAGAAGGCATGGTCTTGATTCTGAAAATGGCAATATAGAAATCATCTGTAAGAGTTATATAAGGCACCTTAAAAGGGAGATTGAAAATCCGAGGAGGCACCTCAAGCCTTTTATAAGGGAGACACTTGCGTCACTGATTGAAAAGGAGGATTTTACCATTGGCCTTTTGACAGGAAATATAAAGGAAGGGGCCAGGATAAAGCTCAGCCCCTTTGGCATTCACCATTATTTTTCTGTCGGAGCCTATGGCGACGATGATGAGGATAGAAACAGGCTACTGCCAGTTGCTATAAAAAGGTTCAGGGAAGTCTATAAAAAAGATATAAATTACAGAGATTGCATTGTAATAGGTGATACGCCGAGGGATGTGGAATGTGCAAAGGTCCATGGAGCCATTGCTATTGCAGTCGCAACAGGCCCCTATCCTTACGAAACCCTTATCAATTCAGGGGCTGATATGGTACTTAGAGATATGTCAGGGTTAATCCTTAACCTGTAAGTTTTTTATCCTTTATCAGGTTCAACGTGAACAACTATATCAACCACATCAGGAAATCTTTCCTTTATCATTGCCTCGACCCTGTCAGCAATGTCATGGGCCTCCTCTAAGGTTATATCTGGTCTCACACAGACATGAAGGTCAAGGAATATGGACTTCAGTGTCCCCCTCGTCCTTATATCATGGCAGCCCTTCACGCCTTCCACATCCATAATTGCCTTCTCTACTAAACCCGTATCGATGCAGACCGTATCTACGAGGACTGTCGAGGCCTCTTTTATTATCTCATAGCCCATCTTTGCTATAAGCAAGGCAATGACCACACCAACAATAGCATCGACCCTCGTATACCCTGCCCTGAAGAGGAAGAGTCCGATTAGGACGGAAAGGGATATAAAGATATCGCTCTTTGTATGTCTTGCATCGGCAAGGAGAAACTCACTATTTAATTCCTTTCCCTTCTTCGTCTCATAAAGCATGACTATTACATTTATTGTTAAAGTAACTAAAATGATTGCAAAACTCGTGACAGTGACAGTTGTCTTAGGGGTGTTAGAAAGGGATTCGTAGGCACTCCTCAGGATCTGATAACAGGTTGCGAAGATCATTGCTGCTATTATAAGGGTGAATAAGGTCTCATACTTTCTATGGCCATAGGGGTGTCTACTGTCAGGTGGATGGGAGGCAATACTGACGCCTATAAGACCCACGATGTTTGAAACACCATCAAAAAAGGAGTGGAAACCATCGGATAATATAGAGACAGA
>JBKBUA010000213.1:0-2100 GCA_046290845.1 Thermodesulfovibrionales bacterium | reverse complement strand
TCTGGAAGGAGAGGAGAGGTTGATGAGGGCGCAACACTACTCGATGCAGCGAGGCACCTCGGTGTTGATATTGAATCGATCTGTGGTGGTAAGGGGACCTGTGGAAAGTGCAAGGTGAGGATCGAGGAGGGATATTTTGAGAAGGATGCCATGGATTCGAGGATGTCCCATCTGACACCCCTTACAGAGGTGGAAAAGAAGTTTATAAAGCCAGATGAAGGTCCTAATATGAGGCTTGCCTGTGCTGCTGAACTGAAGGGAGATGTGAAGGTCTTTGTCCCAGAAAAGTCCAGGGCAGGGAAACAGATAGTCAGGAAGGCTGCAAAGGAACTGAGCATAAAACTGGACCCTGCTGTAAAGAAATACTACATTGAATTAAGGCAACCGAGCCTTCATGACCTGACAGTTGGTGATTATGAAAGGGTCATTGATACACTTAAAAACCAGTATGGAGTTGAAGGCCTTGCGATGGATTACATAACTATGAAGTCTCTTCAAGACATCCTGCGAAAGGGAAACTGGAGTATAACGGTCTCTGTCTGGATGGGAAAGGAGATAATAAAGGTTGAGCCTGGATTTGTTGAGTCATCTTATGGTCTTGCTGTAGATATAGGGACCACAACTGTTGTGGGTTACCTCTGCGATTTAAATACAGGTAAGGTCATTAATACCGAATCAATGATGAATCCCCAGGTTCCCTATGGTGAGGACGTCATGTCGAGAATAACCTATGCGATGATGAATCCCGATGGGCTTGAGAAGATGCAGAGGGCCATAATAGAGGGACTTAATGAGATAGTAGAGAGGGTATCCTCTGATCTCCGTGTAAATGGCAGGAACGGTGGCGAGGCCATAGTCGATATGACCGTTGTTTTTAATACTGCCATGCACCATATCTTCCTCGGCTTTAACCCTGAGTATATAGGCAGGTCACCCTTTATACCAGCCATTCAACACTCCGTTAACATTAAGGCTCGCGACATGGGCATAAAGATCAATCCTGCCTCTTACATCCATGTTCTTCCGATCGAGGCTGGCTTTGTTGGTGCTGACAATGTGGGTGTCCTCATAGCCGAGGAACCTTATAATCTGAATGAAAAAGTATTGATAATAGATATAGGGACTAATGGAGAGTTGCTCCTTGGTAACAGGGAAAGGGTTTGTTCCACATCCTGTGCAACGGGACCGGCCTTTGAGGGAGCGCAGATAAAATTCGGGATGAGGGCAGCTCCGGGTGCTATAGAAAAGGTAAAGATTGATCCAATCACAAAGGAACCTCAGTATAAGGTCATTGGCAAGGTAGACTGGCATACTCATCTCGAAAAGATAGATGCAAAGGGTATCTGCGGTTCTGGTATAATCGATGCTGTTGCTGAGATGTTCAAGGCAGGGATAATTGATAAGTCAGGCAAATTTAACATGGAACTGAACATTCCAAGGATCAGGAGGGATGCGGATGGAAAACCTGAGTATGTCCTTGCCTGGGCTGATGAGACATCGATAGGCACAGATATAACGATAAACCAGGCTGATGTTAGGGCACTTCAGCTTGCAAAGGGTGCGCTTTATGCTGGTGCAAAGCTTATGATGAAGAGGATGGGGATCGAAAGGCTTGATAAGGTTATTCTTGCTGGTGCCTTTGGTAGTTATATCGATAAGGAGTCTGCCTTAACACTTGGAATGTTCCCTGACTGTGATATAAATAATGTCTATGCCGTCGGGAATGCTGCTGGTGATGGTGCCAGAATGGCCCTGCTTAATGTATCGAAGAGACAGGAGGCTGATGAAAAGGCGAGATGGGTTGAGTTCGTCGAGATCGCTGTGGAACCTGAGTTCCAGAAGGAGTTCATGCAGGCCATGCATATACCGCACATGAAGGATGCCTTCCCGAATCTTAAAGCACTTCTTGAAAAAAATTCTCCAGTAGATATTAAGGTATGACAAAGGTTATAGTTTTTTCAGGTATCTGCGGTTTCTCAACAGAGATAGTTGCAGAGATGTTAGATAGGAAAAAGATAAACATAAGGATTACGTCAGAATGTGAGATGGTAAGGTCCTTGGCTCAGGAGATAGTTACTCTCGACATGATGGCAGCCTTCA
>JBKBUA010000212.1:0-2125 GCA_046290845.1 Thermodesulfovibrionales bacterium | reverse complement strand
GTCTTTCCTCCATAAATCTAATAAACCTTGATTTTTTTAATATCCTTCATAGGATAATGTCTTTCATTACCCGTAGCAAGATATGCCTTATAAATAGCGGCTGTCGCTGCTATAAAACAATCATCAAGTTCAAGATTGTAGCCTTTAAGGCTTCTCTTATATCTGCCAGCTTTTTCTGCGATCTCTCTTGTTACATCCAAGATTATAAGACTATCTATAAGATTTTCGGTCTTGACTTGCTCATGGTCTCTCATCCCCGCATATATCTCCGCAACTGTTATAGCAGAACAGCATACATCAAAATCATTTATTACAGACAGGAGAAAATCTTTTGCTCTTTCACTACCTCTCAGGAAGTCTATAAGGATGTCAGTATCTACTATAACAGTCTTCAAGGAGTGCTATATCCTTCTTGATTTTCTCAATCTTCTTATATATGCCTCTGTTCCTGCTTTAAGCTCAGGGTGGTCTTTATCCTTCCAGGCACCAAAACTGGTATGTATTACCTTCTGTAATTTTAACCGTCTCAATTCCTTTCTTAATGCCTCAGCTACGACCTTGCTCTGTTCTCTCCTGGGAACACTTTCCCTTAACTCCTTTAATAGGTCCTCTGGTAAAAGAAAGTTCGCCTGTTTTGTAGCTCCCATGGGTTTAGTCTCCTATGAGGAAAATATAGAATATTCTATAGGTTTTAATATAGAATGTCAATCCACAGAGTGGTCAAATATCACTATATCGCCAGTTACAGGGCTGCGATAAATTAACTTCCTTGCCTTTCCGTGAAGGGCGTGGGCAATCTTGAGATAGAGCCATACGGGGCCCTGACCGGTGAGAATAATATCGTTGCCTTCGCCACAAATGGCAAGGGACTTCTGAAGATATTGATCAAGATTCGCAAGTTTCGCCGTCTCTGTCTCTTTAAAAAGGTCGGATATATTAAGTTCTATTGTTTTAACCATCGTTGTAAATTCTCCTTTAGGGTTAAAATATTTTTTCCATCAATCAATTCAACCTTAAAAATCTTTGCCCTTTCCCTAACAGCTGGGTCATTGACCGGCCTTGAAGACACAAGCATTCGCTTACCAAAAAGACCAAGGGCCCTGTCACCTAATGAATCTAATTCATATAAAAACTCCTTACCCACTCCTTCATCACTGTCATTTTCTACTCTATCAGGGTTTGCAGTTTTACAGGAGATTAAAAATAGTCTGTTCCCCTTTGCAATCATTACATCAAATTCGTTCTTTGGAGAATGCTGTCCCCTAGTTATCCACCTACCTTTAACATTGAGCCTCATCTCATCGGGATTTAAAGCCTTTGCTATCATGTACACATATTCTTCAAACCATATGCCTTTAAGATATTTAAGGCTATCGTGATCATTAATGATTACTTGGTTTTTATCCCTTACAGTCACACCATCAAGTAGACTGAGAAGGGCTAACAATTTTTTATCATAAGGTAATTTAACAGTAATTGGTAAAGGTGTATTTTCATTATAACTGTGTAGTGCTGAGTTTATAGCAGGAATTAGATGTGGGTTATTTATTACAGTATTTGCAAGATACTTCGTAAGTTCTTTCCGTCTAAAGATATAGCCATCGTCTTTAACATAATCAGAAATCTGAAATCCATAAACTGCAAGGTAATCAGCTATTGAGATAGAGACTTCAATAGGAATTTCTTTTTGCTCAGGAGATATTTGCAAGATCTTATTGTCTTTTGTATCAACATAATATATCGCCTTACCACTTGTATAAAATGCCTGAAAAGTGCCGAGCGTCCCAATCTTTGTGCCACCTGTTATGTTAAGGCTTACATCGCAGCCCTTACATTTATTAATCAAGGACTCGCTAACATTTATGACATTGTTGATGTCGTATGCCTCTATTGTTTCGGCTTGGACAACATAATTTTTCTTTTTTAATACATCTTCAAGAAGCCTTGCCTTTTCATCCATCTCTTTTGTTTTTAATAGAATAACCATCTCAGGTTTAAATTGTAATACCGTTGTGAGATTCGGTATCGGCTGGTCAGAGACTAAACACACATGAAGATGGCTCATAGCTCTCCCTTTTCTTGAAAATTATCCTTTATTTGCATACAATAAAAGCATATAAAGGAG
>JBKBUA010000211.1:0-2127 GCA_046290845.1 Thermodesulfovibrionales bacterium | reverse complement strand
ACCAAAGAGTATCCCAAAGCCCCAGAGCATAAAGGTTTGAAGATTGTCAATCCTCTTGTTTGTGTCTTCAATCCTCTGGTTGATGGCCTTAAGCCCTTCTTCAAGCCTTATAAGTCTGTCTCTGTCTTCCTGGGTAAAGGGAACTTCACGACCAGAAGAAAGGTTAAAAGTGCTTAAAAGTATTACTACTGCTGCAAGTGTTAAGATTAAAACCCTAACTGTTTCTTTCGCCATTTAACCCCCTTCATACGAGATAAAATGACTGAAGGAGACTTATGGAATTTTGTAGTTTTCCTCATCAAGCAGGTCCACGCCACACTGCAAATTACTTATCCAGTCAATAAATCTGTTGACCATAATCTTACCCTTAAAGTATCTATGTCCATGTTGCGGGACTATTGTCTCTATGTCCAACTTCCTCGCCATATTAGCCCATAGCCTGCAGACCTTCTGAGATGCAATATATCTCTTGTGAAAGCCTTCCATATATCTCACATGCTCTTCAAAATCTATCACCTCTGTAAACATCTTTGCGTCGGGGACAATAGATGTCCCCAGGTCACCCGAAAAGAGTATCTTTGAGGTTGCATCATAAATCTGGACATTACCAGGGGAATGTAGAAAATGTGCTGGCAGCATAATTATCTCTGAGCCGTGAAAATCATAGCGCATCCCCTGTTCTGGTATGGGGACATAGTAATCCGATACGTTGTCTAATCTAGTGAAATGCGGAATAAATCTTATCCAGAGACCTGGCACAAGGACCTTAAAAGATGAAAATAGCATCCACCAATTAATAGCAGCCCCTGTGTCAGGATCCTGATGGGAAAGCACAATCGTTTTTATCTTTGAAGGTTTAATAAATTCTGAAACCCTTTTATAAAGAGGATCAAAGACCTTTGCTCCACCAGGGTCATAGAGTAATCCTTCGCCATTGTGTATTATAAGGAACTGGTTTGCTTGGATGTCCGCTTCTTTATCTCCTGTTAAAATATCATCAAAGACGATGCACTGATGGACGCCATTGTCAAAGAGTACCGTTGCCATTTTACCCTCCTTTTGCTCTCCCTTAGCCTCTCTTATAATCTAATAATCTAAAAGGGGCGATGTCTATAGCCATGGAGAGAAAGATCAGTGAAAGGTACATTATGGAATAGAAAAAGAGAGGCCTGTTCAAATCTCTGTTTGAGAAAAAAGTCATAAGATAAAGAAAAAGATAAATAATCCCGAGAGTCAGGGATGCAGCCCGGTAAAGCCTACCAGACATTCTAATAAGGTCAGGCAAAAGGCTCACCATGAGCAATGAGGCAACATATATAAGCGAGCAAAAAATTATCTCATCCTTAGCAGATATATCGTGTCTTCTAAAAACTGCATTAGGGACACAAAGCGCCGTCAATATTGACTTTCTATGAATATTCATGTTTAAGACAAATATAATCCTTTTTTAAAAATTTGTCAAGCCCCCGCGTTTCCTCAAAAATAATCTCTTTATAGATAAAATAGGGACAGCGACTATTTATTGACATAAATAAAATAGATGCCTTGCTATTAACACATGCCGACAATAGCCAGAGCAGTTGCAGTCGGATTCCCATATCATATCACTCAGTGGGGTAACTATCGACAGAGAGTCTTTGAAAAAGATGATGATTTCCCCCAGTATTTGGAATGGCTGCAAATGTATAGTAAAAGATATGCTTTAAGGATATGGGGCTACTGCCTAATGAGCAATCATGTGCACTTCATAGCCGTGCCTATAGAAGGCGATCCCCTTGCAAAGATATTTAACCCCCTTCATACGAGATATTCGCAGCACATCAACTTAAGGCAAGAAAACAGAGGGCACCTATGGCAGGGACGCTTCTTTTCATGTGCGCTTGATGAAAGACATCTCTATGCTGCTATGCGATATATAGAAAATAATCCTGTGAGGGCTCAGAGATATGGATGAGGACAATAAGCGTAATATCCTAAAACACATTGAAAAAGGAAACTGCTTAAAGACATAATGAAGAAGTTCAAAGAGGGCAATGAGGCTTCAGGGGGATAGGGGACTGCTGGATTTGCGAAAATGCCCATTTTTCTAAATTTGCTTTAAAATCAACAGGTTAAATGAATCATGGG
>JBKBUA010000210.1:0-2182 GCA_046290845.1 Thermodesulfovibrionales bacterium | reverse complement strand
CTCCGAGAGCCTGATCTTCATATCTGCCTGAAGCAAAAAGGGGGCATTCACCCCTAATGAATAAACTGCTATATCTATATCCCTTGCGGTAGGACTTCCTTCTGCAAACGAACCATACAGATAGGCAAAGATCACATCATCCTCTTTATTCAGAGATTCAGTCAAAGATGAGATAATATCCGATCTCCTTTCATTTAGAGAAACCATTTTTAATAATACCACAATCTATCTTAAAGTGGATCAGAGGCCTCTGCTGATTTAAAGAGGAAGCCTTATCGAGAAGGTCGTCCCCTCGCCTTCTTTTGAGCGGACTGTTATCTCTCCTCTGTGGGCAGTGATTATTCGATGGGTGATACTCAGTCCGAGGCCTGTCCCTTTGCCGACCTCCTTTGTCGAAAAGAAGGGGTCAAAGATTCGGGGTAAAATTTTCTGAGGAATACCAGGACCATTGTCAGAGACCTCAATCCTGATAAGCCCGTTCTCCTTAAAAGTATTAATTCTTATACTGTCTCCCTTCTTTGATTCCTCAATAGCCTGAACAGCATTCTTCAGTAGGTTTAAAAGGGCTATCTCGAAGAGCCCTCTGTCGATATTCACAGGGCCTGAGTAATTAATGTCTTTAATTATCTTTATACCACTGAGGGATTTCATCCCCTCGAGGGTTTTTATCACGTTATCAATAACCTCCTCAATGTTAATACTGGCTATTTTAAGTGTTTGCTCTCTGGCAAAAGAGAGCAAATCTTTAACAATCTTCTCTATCCTTTGGGCAGCAGTAATTATAGTTCTAAGATATTCCCTCTTCTTTTCGTCTTCTTCATCATTATAAAGGACCTCTGAATAACCTATTATTGGCGAAAGGGGATTATTGACCTCATGGGCAACCCCTCCAGCCATTATCCCGAGGGATGCAAGCTTTTCTGCCCTTTTTAGCTTCTCTTCGAGTTCCATCTCCCTTGAAATATCTCTGAGTACTATAATCGCCTTTTTTATATCATCACTAATTGGATAGACCCTGAGCGATAATGTCCTGTCCTGAAACTGAATCGTCCTCGACATTAGTTCATCAAGATTTTTCATATCCTTTATACCTAACATCTTAAGAAAGTCTGCCTTGAAAAGATGAACCCCAAAGAAATCTGCTGCCGCAGTATTAAATATAAGAGGCTTGTAATCCTCATCGAGGACTATGACCATATCCTGCATGGCATCAAAGGTATTCTGCCACTCCAAGGCCCAGTCTGTTATCACCTTCTCCTTCTCTTTAATATCCTTCTCAAGGGATGCACCTTTCCTGCCTGCATAATAGGAGAAGAAAAGAAATGCCAGGAGGGTTAACCCTATAGTAAAGGCAATATACCTCTTTACCTCCACCAGTTGTGCCTCGAGAGACCTGGTCTGAGTTGAGCCCAAATCCCTTGCCTTCTCAAAGGAATAGGTAATGAATCCTTTAACAAAGACAGCAATATTTCCACTGTCAATCTTCCTGCCTTCATTAAGGTATCTCGATGCCCTTTCAAAAATTTCCTTCCCTGTTGTGAGCCTCGTTATGGTTTCTTCCTTGTGATGACAGGCATAACATTCCGACAATCTCGTATTTATCTCTGAGACAAGACCCTTTGCCTCCTCGATATTACCCCTATTAAGTTCACTAAGAAGGGAAAAGGATTTTTCAAAGACCTCTGTCCTTACAAGAAGGCTCTTATTTACTAAAAGAGTTTTGTTTATTTCCTTCTGAAGGTTAAGGAAGTTTATATATGATAGGAGAATACCGATTACATTAATAACGATTACAACAAGTAATATTCGAAATATAATGCGCCTCATCCTTACCTCAAAAAACTTGTATAAATATTATCATTTTTCTATAATGAAAGTAGAAATTTTGTCAGTTTATCACAAATGTGATAAAAAACACAAGATCATGAAAGATATAAGGACGAGGTTGCTAATACTTAAGGGCTCAAGGTCAATTAAAGACTTTGCGAACCTTCTTGACCTTCCAACCTCAACAGTCTATTATTATATGAATGGAAGGATGCCTTCCCTGAGCTTTATCATGAGGGTATGTAATAAATTAAATGTAAGGGAGGAATGGCTTATAAAAGGTAATGGCCCCATATTCAGGGAGGAGGCAGGAGATGACATGTTGAATCACATTCTTGAATATCTTAGGGAGACC
>JBKBUA010000209.1:0-2207 GCA_046290845.1 Thermodesulfovibrionales bacterium | reverse complement strand
CGATGCCTATCCTGCCTTGGGCATAGGTATTGATTCTCAGGCAACTATCTTTTCTCAACAGCCAAATTTTAGCATAAGGGGTGAAGACCTTCTATTAAAAGGGAATGAAAAAGGTTCACTCATATTTGAATACACTTCGCCTCAGTTATCCGTAAGAAGGACTTATACATTCTATGGGAATACTTACAAAATAGATGTTACAGAAGAGGTGACCGGTCCATCTGACTATTGGGTAACACTTGGTTCATCCTTTGGTTACCATGACCCGAATGACAGTACAGCACCACATATAGGCCCTGTCCTGTTAAAGGATACTGACAGGATGGAGTTTACGGCAAAGAAAATGAAGGAACCAAAGGTCTTCAGTGAGAAGATAAAATGGGTCGCCCAAGAGGATAAATACTTCTTTTCCTCGATTATACCTCCTCAGAATCTAACAGAGGTGAAGATATGGAAGGATAAGGACTCTATTATTAGCGCCATCAGGCTAAAATCAAGTGTGAATGCCTATTCAGTTTATGCAGGGCCAAAGGAATATGATACTTTAAAGGAACTAAAGGCGAACCTCGAACACATCATTGATTTCGGTTTCTTCTCAATACTGGCAAGACCTTTATTCTGGATTTTGAAATTCTTTTACAGATTCATGGGCAATTATGGGTGGGCTATTGTCCTTTTAACTATCATAACAAGACTTCCCTTTATCCCCATAATAAATAAGGGTCAAAAGGCAATGAAGAGGCTACAGGAGATACAGCCTCGGATCAACGAACTTAGAGAAAAATACAAGAATGACCCTCAGAGGCTTCAGAAGGAGATGATGGAGATCTACAAAAAGTATAAGGTTAATCCAATGGGCGGGTGTCTCCCTATACTATTGCAGATACCTGTATTTTTTGCCCTCTACAAGGTACTCCTTATAGCGATTGAACTAAGGGGCGCGCCTTTTATGTTCTGGATAAAGGATCTTTCTATGAAAGACCCTTACTACATATTACCGATCATTATGGGAGTCACTATGGTAATTCAACAGAAGATGACTCCATCCTCCCTTGACCCGAGACAGAATAAGATAATGATGTTCATGCCTGTAATCTTTACTTTCCTATTTCTGAATTTTGCATCAGGTCTTGTGCTGTACTGGCTCGTGAATAATATCCTGAGCATAGGTCAGCAGATATATATAAATAAACGGGGTAAATGAGTGATAAATAAATTGAAGTATCATGGAGTAGAAGTGTCAAAAGAGATAAGGTAGTAACTCGTGACGGGTAACTCGTTTTGAGATTTAAGATTGCCAATCTTTAAACCCGTCACTGATAACTCATCACAGGGTTCAAGGGTAAGATGACATACCGATTAATGGATAAAGTAAAGGCTGCTGGTTGAGCAGCAAAGCTTGGTCCGTCGGACCTTGAGGACATCATATCTTCCATTCAAAAGAGGATTGATGGGTCTGTTCTTGTTGGGCCCGGGGACGATGCGGGCGTTTTCCTTATCAATAAAGATTTGGCCATTGTAGAGACTGTTGATATCATAACACCTGTAGTTAATGATCCTTACACATTCGGAAGGATAAGTGCCGTTAATTCCTTGAGTGATATTTATGCAATGGGAGGATCTCCTCTCACAGCCCTTGCGGTACTCGGGTACTCTTCCTGTGATTATGAACCTGTGGTGATAAAGGAGATATTGAGGGGTGCCACTGATACTCTCAATGATGTCGGTGTTTCACTCATGGGAGGACACAGCTTTGAAGACAGTGAGATAAAGTTTGGGCTCTCTGTCACAGGCATCATTAAGCCAGCAAACATCCTCAGGGTTAGTGGTGCCATGCCAGCCGATCTGATTATACTTACGAAGCCATTAGGAATTGGTATTCTCACAACAGCGCTAAAGGCAGGGAAGGTTTCAGAGGAGGATATATCAGAGGCAATTGGATGGATGTTAAGGCCTAACAGAGAGGCCTCTGAAATTGCTATAAAGGCATCTGCCACGTCCTTAACGGATGTGACAGGTTTTGGCCTTTTAGGTCATGCCAGCAACATGGTAAGGGATTCCATGACGGATTTCGTCATAGAGATGAATAACATCCCTTTACTCAAAGGTGTTATGGATTTTATCTCTTCAGGCATCATTCCGGAGGGAGCCTATAACAACCTCAGGTTTCTTGAAGGTAAGGTTGATTTTGATGCTTCCATTAATGA
>JBKBUA010000208.1:0-2217 GCA_046290845.1 Thermodesulfovibrionales bacterium | reverse complement strand
ATGAAGAGACGCTTAATATCGTCGTGACGATGGGGAAGGATATTGCCTGCTCAGACCAATGCAGCCTTATTATTCAGAATAAGAAGGGTGAGTTCGTTGTAAAAGCTGGGATACCGAAGGACAAACATAGAATCGGTTATAGAATAAACCATGAATATTCAACTCTCAGGGAGATGCTTGAAAGAGGCGATGGCCTTATCTCAGTCAAGGATATGACCTTTCCCAGTGAGCTTAGGAATGCTATAGGTCTCGATCAGTCACATGCCAAATCTATACTTTATATGCCATTACACTATAAAGGAGAACCAATTGGTCTCATCATATTCAGTTACATTTATGGAGACCAGGGACGATTTAATATAGACATACTGCAAAAAATTAAGATTATGGGAATGCTTGCTGCAACTGCCATAGGTTCTGCCTATGAAAGAAAAAGACGTGAGAAAGAAATAGCCCGAAAGGAGAGGCTTGCAATATTAGGTGAAAACTCTGCGAGTGTTGCGCATATAATAAGAAACTCTCTTACCTGCATAGGTGGCTTTGCAAATAGGTTGAACGGCAAGCTCTATTCCAATGATATATTCAATGGAAATCTTGAGAAGGTAAGGGAATATTCAGAGATTATACTGAAAGAGATTCAGAAGCTTGAGAAAATAGCTGGCGATGTCCTGCGCTATACAAGGCTCGCCTCCCAGAAACTCGATCTCGACAGCTGTAGCATAAACACTTATATATCTGAATTCATCGTTAAATACAGCAGTAAATTTCCTGATTTACATATAGGTTTCTACCCTGATAGTCATGATGTAACATTATGTATAGATAAAGAGGCGATAGAAACATGCCTCGAAAATCTGTTAAGAAATGCAGTTGAGGCAAGGGCAACTAACATATTCATCAAGACAAAGTTAAAGTCAAAGGACAGAAAATTATCAATCTCTATAATCAATGATGGGGATAGAATATGTCCAACCATTATAAACAAGATATTCGATCCCTTCATGACCACAAAACCCGATGGAACAGGTCTTGGACTTGCAAATACACAAGCAATAATAGCAGCCCATAACGGTGAGATAACTGTAGTGAGTGATGAGCATAAGACAGAGTTCAAGATCCTTCTTCCAATAATACGAAAGGAAAATTAAACATTAAGAGGAGAGATTTATGAAGGCTGTAATATTGGCAGGTGGTTTCGGCACAAGGTTATCAGAAGAAACTTACCTTAAGCCTAAGCCAATGGTCGAGATAGGAGGGAAACCGATCTTGTGGCACATAATGAATATCTATTCAGCACATGGCATAAATGAGTTCATAATAGCTGCAGGTTATAAGGGAGAGGTCATTAAGGATTATTTCCTCAATTTCTATGCTATTAACAATGACATAACCATTGATCTATCGAACGGCAAGACTATAGTTCACGATGGTAATCAGCCAAAATGGAAGGTTCATGTAATCGATACAGGATTATATACTCAGACAGGGGGAAGATTGAAGAGGCTCAAGAAATGGCTCGAAAGAGAAGATTTCTTTATGCTTACCTATGGCGATGGGGTAGCTGATATAGATATAAAAGCACTCATCAACTTTCACAGGGCTCATGGCAAACATGCCACAGTAACAACCGTAAGAGCACCTGCAAGGTTTGGAAGAATAGTCTTTGATGAGGACAGGATTGTTAATTTTTACGAGAAACCCGAGTCAGCAGAGGGATGGATCAATGGAGGCTATTTTATCCTCAACCCTAAAGTAATTGACTATGTAGATGGAGATGAGACCATATGGGAGAGAGACCCGATCGAAAGGCTTGCGAAAGATGGACAGCTAATGGGTTACAAGCATTACGGCTTCTGGTCATGTATGGACACATTAAAGGAAAAAAACTACCTTGAGGAACTATGGAGTTCTGGCAAGGCACCATGGAAGATATGGTGACTTTAAACACAAGAAGGAAGAGAAAAATGAAAAAGCTTACATCAGCAAAGGTTCTATTCGGGGTGATTTTCTTAGTGACAATGTTTATTAGTACAAACTCTTATTCGCTCACAACCACCTTTGAGGCAACAGGTAACTACAGGATATATGCTAAAGGGGTCGGTCTTAATAATCCATCTGAAGAAACTACCTCTGGCAATATTCAACTAAACATTTCGGGTTCACCAATCAAGGCCTTCCTCTACTGGACAGAGAGAGATTTTAATAGAAATGGTGTTG
>JBKBUA010000020.1:18359-20691 GCA_046290845.1 Thermodesulfovibrionales bacterium | reverse complement strand
CATCAATAATCTTTTTCGCTATCGCCATTCCAAGGCCCGTCCCGCTGCTCTTCTTTGAGTAAAAAGGAAAGAAGATATTTTCCACAGTTTCACTGTCCATTCCCGAACCGTAATCCTTTACCTTAATAGAAACAACTCTTTTTCTGTCCACCAGCGTAATTCTTACCTGCTGTCCTTTATCTGAGGCTTCAATAGCATTATTGATAATATTGATAAGCGCCCTTTGCATATTAAAGCTGTCTGCTGACGCAACTATTGGGAAATCTGGCATATCAACTGTCAATTTTATCCCGTTCTCTTCTGCCTTTGCCTTACAGGATTCAAATGCCTGTTTGATAACATTTCTTAAGTCAACTTCTTTTAATTCCAGTTGAACAGGTTTTGAAAAATCCAGTACATTATTGACGATCTTCTGCATATTCTGTGCTGATTCAGTTATTGCCTCTGCTGCGGCATCAATATTCCCCTTTCTCTCCGCGATTCTTCGTGCAAAGCCTAAGATAGCGATCAAGGGATTTTTTAAATCATGCACAATAGTCGCCGCAACATGTCCGAGATTTGCAAGATATCGATTTCTTTCCAATTCCCTCTGCTGCCGTTTTACACGCTCAATTAGTAGACCGGCAAGTAAGGCAAAGACTGCCGAGAATACCAAATGCAACACCCTGTCAATAAAATCCAGTAAACTCACAGACCATGAACCAAAAAAGAAGGGCAAATATAACATAGACGCAAACAGCCATGTTAAAAGAGAACCTTTCAGACCAAATTGCAGAGCACCATAAAGGATAGGTATGTAGTAGATCTCTTCAAGGACAACACGGGGAGACAATTTCTGAAGGATAAGGACATGAATGAGGGTGGGAAGGGCGAGAAATGATCCGATAGCGATTATATGGTATTTTCTCTTTAGCATTAAACCTTCCTTATTCAAACTCATTCATTACTCTTTCCGGTCCGCTTGTGTTTTATTAGATAGTATCCTGCGGATAGGGCAAATATGATAATGCCTATTCCTATCAGTGTAAGGCTGGGCAAGTCTTTGACATCGAGGATAATGACCTTTCTCGCAATAGCAATAATCGCAACTGCCATAACAACCTGCACATGGTCAACACCTTCTGTAAGATATGTCTTCATTATAGTTTCCAATAACTCGATCCCGATTATGACCAGCATGAAGAGACCAAAAATGTCAAGCAGTTCATTAATATCGAGCAAGAATACAGGAGGGGTGCTAATATCCTTTATAATAAGCCAGCCAAGTTCAATGGTGGACAATAGTAACACCGACGCCATCATAACTGTAAGGGAGATGATAATCGCTCTTTTAAACTTCTTCAGATATTCAAACATGGCTGCTCCCCTTTTTTCTTCTTCTCAACCATTTGTCCGCCTCTACTACTAATACAACTGTAGCAGAGACTATCAGTATTTGCAACCAATCCTTTGCAGTTATAGGCTCGGTTCTGAACAACCACTGAAGTGCAGGCACATAAAGCACTGCAAGCTGTGCGAAAAAGGCAGCAATCATGCTGAAGAAAAGAAAGGGATTGCTTATGGGGTTTATCTTGAATATTGACTGAAGTTCAGAACGGGAATTCCATGCCTGAAAAAACTGAAAAAAGACCATTGTTGTAACAGCAACAGACCTCGCTTTTTCCAGAGATTCTCCCGCACTCAAGGCATTAATAAAATTATAAACAACTCCAGCGGAGATCAATACCCCCACGAGCACTGTCCTTTCTATCAGCAGTCTGGACATTATCCCCTCTTTAGGTGGCCTTGGCGGCCTGTTAATTACTCCTTTTTCTCCTGGTTCAAAGGCAAGGGCGACATCCTGCAGGCCGTTAGTAACAAGGTTTATCCAGAGCAGTTGTGCAGGGACATATGGTATGGGTACACCAAGAATAATGGTGCCAAGTATGGATAATATGGCGGCAACACCAGTAGGAATTAGGAAAAAAGTTACTTTGCGAATGTTGTCAAATACAATCCTGCCCTCTTTCACCGCATTAAAAATACTTGCAAAATTATCATCCGTAAGCACCATATCAGCCGCTTCCTTTGCCACATCCGTGCCACTCCTTCCCATCGCGACTCCTATATGTGCTGCCTTCAGTGCAGGAGCATCATTAACGCCGTCTCCTGTTACAGCAACTATATGCCCCTGCTTTTTTAACTGCTGCACTATCCTCAGTTTATGTTGAGGAGATACCCTTGCATAAACAGAGACAGTTTTTACCTTTTCAAAGAGTTCAGAGTCATCCATCTCCTCTATTTCTTTACCGGTAAGGACCCCTGTCTTTTCATCGGTAATTCCGAGTTTTCT
>JBKBUA010000020.1:6156-18262 GCA_046290845.1 Thermodesulfovibrionales bacterium | reverse complement strand
CTGGCAATCGTCTTTGCTGTAACAGCATGGTCGCCTGTTATCATAACAACTCTTATCCCTGCCCTCTTGCATCCCTCGATGGCTTCTATTGCCTCAGGCCTCGGAGGGTCTATCATGCCTTGCAAACCAGCAAAGGTTAGTTCTGACCTCACATCATTATGAGTAAGATTATCCAGATCTTCATCCGCCTCCTTATAGGCAAAGGCAAGGACACGCAAACCTTCCTTTGCAAAATCACCAGCGATCCTTAAAATCTCATCTTTTTTCAGTTCCCCTGTAACTGAAGACCCGCACATATCAAGAACTTTTTCAGGAGCGCCCTTGACGAATATCAGATTTTTCCCCTTATATCTGTGAAGCGATGCCATGTAGCCTCTTTCAGACTCAAAGGGTACTATCGCTATTTGCTGATATTTCTCCCTTTCCTCTTCAGTCTTTAACCCAGCCTTCATTGCTGAGACTATAAGAGCCCCTTCCGTTGGGTCACCATCAACTTTATATTGTCCCTCCTCTTCATAAACATTTGACTCATTACATAAAAGCCCTATGCGGAGGACTTGTAATAACTGCTTCCTGTCGCGTACATTTATGGGGATACCTTCATGGAGAATCTCACCCTCTGGCTCATAACCGCTTCCCTCAACTTCGTAAGTATGTTTTCCATCATAGATTAACTTCACTGTCATCTCATTCTTTGTGAGTGTACCTGTCTTGTCAGAGCCTATGACGGTGGTGCTTCCCAGTGTCTCAACTGCCGGGAGTTTTCTTATTATGGCGTTCTGTCTCGCCATCCTGGCAACTCCAATAGCCATTGCAATGGTTACTACTATGGGAAGCCCTTCCGGGATCGTTGCCACAGCAGCAGCAACAGCAGTCAAAAACATATCTTTGGCACTTTCACCAATCAGGAGTCCGATAAAAAACAACAGAATAGAGGCTCCGAGCACTATAAAGCCTATTGCTTTAGCAAAACCTTGTATCTTTTCCTGAAGAGGTGCTTTAACCATCCCCACTTCCTTAACTTCTTTAGCAATAGTTCCCAGCACAGTGTTTGCCCCTGTCTCTACAACAACACCCTTTGCCCTTCCATTAACTACTACTGTGCCCATGAATGCCATGTTCCTTTGATCGCCAGGGGTAAGGTTATCTTCCTTTATCGAAGTTGTTAACTTTTCAACAGGTAAAGATTCCCCCGTTAGCATTGCCTCATCTATCTTCAATTCTATGGCATGCAAAAGACGCAAATCAGCAGGTACCTTGGTTCCTGAAGCAAGCAGGACTATGTCCCCTGGCACAAGTTCTTCGCTGTTTATCTCCTTTTCTTTACCATCCCTGATCACCTTTGCCTTCGGCACAACCATTTTCTTAAGCGCCCTGACGCTCTCTTCCGCCTTGTACTCCTGTATATATCCGATAATCGCGTTAAGAATGACAACGGCGAAAATAACCCCGGAATCTATATACTCTTTCAGCATGATTGTAACTACACCAGCAATCAGCAGAATATAAATCAGTGGACTCGTAAACTGATGAAGAAGAATTTTCAGTTTGCTTATCTTTTCTTCCTCAGCAAGCTTATTAGGACCGTAATGAGCAATGCGTTGTTTTGCCTCTGCATTTGACAGACCGTTTTCAGAAGCCTCTAATCTTTGTAATACTTCCTTTACACTTAGCTGATACCACTTCATTCTTCACCTCTCATCACAAATCTTAATAATAGTGGTGCAAACAATGTTGTAAGTGCAACCACAAAGACGATCACTGCATAGATAGTGTCATCAAATATTCCACCCTTTTTCCCGACCTCCGCAAATATCAGACCAACTTCTCCCCTCGGTATCATTGCGACTCCTGTTGAGAGCTTTGTTCTTACTCCTCCTTTAACCCATACACCGCTTAGCATCTTTGCAATGATTGCTCCTACTGTAAGGAGACCTGCAAACTGCCAGAATGACGACGATGTGAAGTCAATAGCTTTTAAGTTGATAGATGCCCCTACAACCACAAAGAATACAGGGACAAAGAGGTCAATAATGGGTTTCATATTCTCCTCTATCTTTTCTGCCAGACCGTGGCTGTAATGGTCTATAGTTGCACCAAGAGGAAAGAAAAACCTTCTTGCAAGTGCAATACCTGCGGCAAAGGAGCCGAGGATTTCAGGAGCGCCAACCTCGTGGGAAATGACCGCCAGTATGAGGATAACAGAGATGATGATCGTGGGTACCATGCCCTTTGTCCTGCTGCTTGAGGAAAGCTTTGATATAAGCGGGACAAAGAGCTTTGTGATTACCGGCGCGATTAATAAAAAGATTGCAATGAATCCTAATACCTTTGCAGTATTGATTATATTAATCTCTCCCTTAACAGCAAAATCGTATAATAGGGCTAAAATAACAACTCCAACGACATCATCGAGAACAGCAGCGCCTAAGACGATCTTCGCTGTCTTTGTCTGGTGTTTTTTCAGGTCAACCAGAACCCGTACAGTTATTCCGATGCTTGTTGCCACGAGCGTTCCACCGATAAAAAGTGAAACCACAAAGGGCAAATTAAAGACATGGCTGCTTATCCAGAAACCTGCCAGGGCAGGAAGCAATACTCCTGTAGCAGCAACGAGTGATGACTGTATCCCTACTCTAACAAGCTGTCCAACATCAGTTTCGAGCCCGACCTCAAAAAGGAGGAGAAGTATTCCTATCTCTGCAAGAAGATAAAATGTTGCATCAGGAACTATTATTCCCAAAAGGCTCGGCCCAATGATTATTCCTGCGATGACCTCTCCCAGCACAGACGGAAGGCGTAGAAATGCAAAGACTTCCGCAAAGAACTTTGCCGAAATTAAAATTACAAGCAGTTTTAAAAAAAAATCAGATACCTCCATATATTCAGAGATGACTTATTTCGTCCTTCTTTTCTTCACCCTTTATCTTTTTCTCAAGATAATCCTTTGCTAAATCCCTTCCACCAAGCCCAAAGGCAATTGCAAGGGCTAAAACGATTCCGCCAAATACTATTGCAAAGGCAATAATTATCGTCTCTCTGCCTATACCCAGTTGCTCAAGCGCCATTGTGGCTGCAAGAAGAAAGATGGTCAGTTTTACAAATCTTCCTATCAACCCCGATGCCTTTAATCCTGCATTCACAGATGCTATAAGGGCAGCCCTTCCAAAGAAATTGCTCAGCAGATAACCAATCAGGAGAATAATAATAGCAACAAACAGATTGGGCAGATAAAGGAAAAACCTCTCGAGGAGCCTTTCAATTGCCGGCACATTCAGGCTGCTTAATGATATTATGAGGAAAATAAAAAATACGAGCCACCCAGCAAGCCGTCCAACGATAGAGGATAAACTCTCTTTTACGCCTCCCTTTAATAGGATGTTATTAATGCCATGCCTTACAGAGAATTCATCGACCTTCAAAACCCTGAGCAGCCGGCAGAATGTCTTTTTCGTGAGCCAGCCGGCAAATAATCCGATAAGCAACAGCAACATTGCTGAGATTAAATTAGGAAGAAATTGTATGAACCTCTCTAAAAACCCTTCTAAAGGCTCTGATATAAGCCTTTCAAATATATTCTTCATCTCACACCTCCTGTTGCCCCAGAAAATCTCCGATTTTCTGAGGACCCCAATTCTTTACGAGTAAATCCTTTTTATTCTCAAAGGTGATGCATAGATTTTCTATCTTTTCCTCAACTTCTTCTGCATCACTCTCCCATGTCTCAAGCACAAAAGAGGCTGTTCTTCCTATATAAAGCGGCGTCAGAGACTTGAGCAGGTGCTCTTTGTTAATCAGTTTCTTATGGGCTGCAATGGCAAAACTGTAGATAATCTCCACCCAAATATCATCAGGTATTTGGAATTTATCCTTCAGCATCCCTCCTGCCTTATTTAAGAAATCTACGATCCTATCAGAAAGGAATTCCTTCCATACATCCATGAGTTCTTTTACACCAAGCCTGAATCTTTCGATCATCCTGTCAACATTTACATTTACAGGCTCAAGCCCTACGGCATATTGAAAGCCACAGGTAGTGACCGGCTCCGAGCCCTTTATATTCTTCCATACATCTGAATATGTCTCCATAAGGTCAAATGTTGCTCCGACAACCTGATAAAGCATTGCACTTAAATCTGCGCCAGGGTCTTTAGGGTCGTGAATCTTTGCGCCAAGGAATGACTGGCAAACCTTGAAGTTATTGGCAATTGCAGTTGTTGTCATCCATATATCTATTCCGTATCTTGCAACATCCGTCTCCCAGACATCCTTTGTTAAATAGAATTTTGCCAGTTTTCCTGAAAATCCAAAGTCACCGCCAATGGGCTGTCTTATCCTCTTGCCATATAATGCCCTCGTTAAAGGATAAACTATGCTGTTTGTTATAGTGCCATCATACTTATGTCTGTGATAAAGGGGCGAGACATAATCAAAATTACCTTCAATCACGGGTTTGATGAGAAGCTCTATCCACTCAGGCGTAATGCTCCTCAAATCGGAATCAACTACTGCGCATGCCTTTGCATTCAAGGCTTCAGCTATCTCAAATATCGTTCTGAAGGCGCTTCCCTTGCCAGGGATTCCGTGATATGGAGTTGTTATCTTAAAGGAAGGCGTTATCCTGTGATGTAAAAGAATAGATTGAAAATCAATAGCCGCATTTTGGACAACATCCATTGTGCCGTCTGTTGAGCCTCCATCAGAATTTACAAGCACACATTTTTTATCAGGGAAATATTTTGCAAACCCTGCCTGCACAGCCCTCACCACATGGCCTATTGTGCGGGCGTTGTTGTAGCTCGGAATGCCGACAAGGATGTCTGCTGTCCCTATATCTGCTATCTTTTCCTGAATTTCCTTTCTTTCAATAATGCTGTTCATTGGTTCTTATTTCTTTTAAACCTCTTAAGTTTGGATATACCTGCAGTAATACTCTTTGGTCTTGGCTGAAACACAGCGCCTTTTATCTCTCGCATCTCTCTGCCTTTTTCCACTGTGAGGGATGCGGACTTTTCCATCGACAAAACCTGGCTCGGATAAACGCTTCTGTGTCCTGTCATTAGAAAGCTGATGACACAGGCAACAGCAGCATATGGCCCTATCTGAGGACCAAAAAGCTCAACAGCCATTATGCTTGCGGAGATAGGCGTATTAGCAGCACCTGCAAGAAGGCTGACCATGCCGATAGCTGCAAACAATGACCTGTCAAGGCCGAGCAGACTACCAAATGTATTGCCTGCTGTTGCACCCACAAAGAATATTGGTGTAACAATGCCACCACTGCCGCCGAAGCTGAGGGTGATAGAGGTAAATAGCATCTTTAAAATAAAGGCACCATGATGAACGCTGTCTCCCTCTATAGCATTTTTAATCGTCTCAAGCCCGAGACCTAAATAGCTTTTGGAGAATATGAATACAAGAACAACGAGAACAGAGCCGCCTATTAATGCCTTATAAATCTTATCGAGTTTCATTCGACTGCCTGTCTTTTCAAAAAAACGGAGCATCTCGATAAAAATAAGTGAGCAGAGCCCGAAAAACAATCCGCTGATGCAGACCTTTATAAACAGCGCACTGCTGAACACAGGCACAAACCTTAATGGTTCATGAAAGTATGTAACGCCAAGTGCAGAGGAGACTTGATAGCCTACAATGCCTGCGACAAATGAAGGCAGCAAAACATCATAGAGCATTGCCCCCACGAACAATACCTCAACGCCAAAGATTGCTCCTGCAATAGGCGTTCCGAATACAGTTGCAAACCCAGCGCTTATGCCGCATATCACCATCTTTTTCCTGTCCCTATCGTCAAATCTGAATATATCCGAGATGGTTGAACAGAGACCTGCCCCAATCTGGGCACATGGCCCTTCTTTTCCGGCTGAGCCGCCTGCTGCGATGGTTATGACCGTTGCTATCAGTTTGACAGGCACGACAAGTGGATTGATCTTCCCCGAATATCTATGCACAGCCTCTATTATCTTTTCAGTGCCGTGTCCCTCTGCCTGAGGAGCAAAATACTTAACAAGCAGAACGCTCAAAACAAAGGCTATAGGAATGGCTAAAAAATAATAGCGGTAGCCGCCCGCGAATTTTATCCCGGCTTCGAGGGTCTTAAGAAAGACCGTTGTAGAAAAGCCCACAAGCATACCCGCAACAGTGGCTAATAACAGCCATTTAACAATACTTATAAAGAGTACGGAACTTTCAAGAACCTTTTTTCTCATTTATTCAGTCCCTCGTATAACATTGCACAGAGGCTCACACACTGCCTAAATTCAAAGGGATCAATCACTTCTGCCACTCCTTCTCCTCCCTTAGATAAACCGTCCTATGCGGGAATGGTATTTCTATGCCCTCTTCTTTGAATCTCTTAAATATCCTTTTTCTTAATTCGTGCTGGACAGGATACTGATCTACAAACTCTTGCACCTGACATACAAGTGTAAAATCAAGTGAACTTTCGCCAAAACCTGGTATGAACCTAACAAAAGGTTCAGGCTCCCCAATCAGTCCAGGGACTTCGCCCACTGCCTTTTTAGCCTCTTCTATAAGTATCTGTTCAACCTTCTCAGGATCAGAGGAATAACTTACCCCTATGGGAATGAGAAGGGACATCCTCTTTTCAGGCAGGTAATAATTCGTAACGATGCTCTGGGCAAGTTTGCTATTTGGAATCACAACAATGTTATTGGGTAACATCCTTATCCTCGTTGTCCTCCATGTAATATCTTCTACATAACCTTCCTGTCCTGTCTCAAGCTTTATAAAATCTCCGACCCTTATGGATTTCTCAACGAGTATGTGAATCCCTGCAAAGAGGTTTGCCAGCGTATCCTGCAAGGCAAGGGCAACGGCAAGACCACCAACACCGAGGGCTGTAATGAGAGGGGTAATAGAGATCCCAAGAAGGCTGAGTATTATCAAAAAGCCTATAATGAGAATCGTTCCTTTTAATATCCCATAGGCAAGACCTGTGGTAGGTATAGGTAGATCGGACTTCTGTATATAATTCCTGAATATTTTGCCAGAGAGGTTTGCCATAGCAATCGTGATGGAAAGTATCACAATGACATGAATTGCCTTGCTGAAATAAAAGACATATCTTTCGGGAAGTTCTGATACAGCTACACCTATATACAGACCGATGGCAATGCACCAGTATACTGATGGGATCTTAAAAGACTTGATTATGATGTCATCTATCTTTGTCTCTGTCCTTTCTGCCCACCTATGAAGAAGCCTGAAGGTAAGCCCCCTGATAATAAGGAGTATCAACATTGATACAATTGCAGAAGCAACAGGTATTGCAATCTCTTTCAAATCAATGTTCATCTGTTTTCTATCCTCCTTTCAAAATCCTATTCTATTTATTGTCCTCTTCAACCGCCTCTCTTATCTTCATAAGAATATCTGGGATAGCCGATGTTACCCTGTCCCAGCTTGAGATTAATGGCACACCGAGAGGGTCTTCTGTTATTATCTCCGCCGCCTTTTTAATCCCATTTGTGAATGTCTCCACCGCAAGGCTCTCGGCATGCCTGTCAAATACCAAGCCGTTTATTGCGGCATCATCCTCATATCTCTTTAGCATATCCTGGGCAGTCCTTGTGTAAGTTGCCACTAAGGTCTTAAAGAATCCATCAGAAAAAACTATGCCTTCTGATGCTAGTGTCCTGAACATAGATTTACATATATCAACGCACATCTTATGGAGCCCTTTTGTTGCATCATCAGGCGAAAGTTCCTGATGTTTGTGCTCGTAGTTTTCGGCGATGTCAACCTGGCAAACCCTTCTTAAGGATGTATTCCTGTAAACCTCTGCAAGCACACCAACCTCAAGCCCCCAGTCCCCGGGAATCCTGATGACCCTTGCCATATCCACATCCATAGAAAACTCCCCAGCAAGCGGATACCTGAAACTGTCAAAAAATACAAGTATGGGAAGATAACCGAGGATCTTTTGCAAAGACCTTATGAGCGGTGTTACAAGCAACCTCGTCATCCTTCCATGAAGCCTGTCTGTTACCCTGCTATAGAAACCCTTGCAGAAGTCATAATCGAGACTCGGGCTCGTTACAGGGTAACACAGTCTTGCGAGCATATCCCTGTTGTATGTGAGGATGTCGCAATCATGAAGCGCAATGGTCTGAAACCTCTGCTGAGAAAGGATATAACCATAAGCCATCCATGCAGACCTTCCCTTGCCGGGCTCTCCGGTTGGTAGGTCAGCCATCTCAATAGTTTTATATATTTCACTTACCAGTGGCCCTGTATTCCAGATAATTCTTACCTTCTGCGGAAGAGCAGAAAAGAATTCTTTTGCGCGCTTGAATTCTTCTTCGGTAGCCGGTCCGAGTGTAACAACAATCTCACTGATATATTTAACTTCCTTTAGTTCTCTGACTATCCCCTTCAAAGCCTCTCCTTCAAGCTCACTGTAAAGGGATGGCAATACGAGGGCGATTGGTCTTTCATTGGCATACCATGACAGTTCTGCCTCTATCTTTTCGAGACTAACCTTTCCAAGCCTGTGAAAGGTTGCAACAACGCCTGTCTGATAAAAGTCTGACATCTCACACCTCCATAAAAAGCAATACAGACAATTTAAAAGATAGATGACATCCCTTTTTAAAAAAGGAAGTCATTTAATACAATCCTATAACAAATCGTAAGGAGGTGAAAGACCCGAGAATGATGAAAAAAAACCACTTTGAGGATCGGTATCTGCAAACTCAATATGAAAAGCTACGGATTCCACCGGCGGAAAGGGGTTGTCGAAAGAAAGTACCTCAGATTCCGATTGAGCTGTCTTTTCGATGTTATTTGAGCTTAATACAGCTCTGGCCTTCTTTACAAAGAACTGCACTTCGGAACCGTTATCAGCAGCGTCTTCCTTTTGCGAGAGTTTTGATAAGATTAGTTCCCATATGATACGGATTTTTTTTGTACTGTGCTTTGTAGCATGAGTAATCGCAGTGTCTTCGCTTATTCCGTTTTCGGTATAACAGAGTGGAGAGATAACGTAAAAGGAAAAATAAAAGAGAAATAAGAATGTAATAAAATGTCTCTTCCTGCAATTCATAGTATATTTTTACCATAAAAGAACATATAATGCAACCTAAAATGGTTTAAAATGGCTCAATTCCGCCTTTTAGGAGTATAATAAAATATGAAACAAGATCTAAAAGAATCGGTTGTTGAAATATTCTATGCTGCATTGAAGGCTGTAGATCCTTATTTCGCAATAAAAATTTACGCAGATAAAATCAGAGTGTCTTATCAAAAAGGCGACTTCAAAAGGCTCTTTATCGTAGGCTTTGGCAAGGCAGCATACAGCATGGCAAAGGCTATGGAAGATAATCTTGGAGATTTGGTTGATTCGGGGATAGTAATTACAAAATATGGACATGCAAATAATTCAAGATTCAAAATCCAAGATTCAAAATACTTCAGCCTTCAGCCTTCAGCCTTTAGCATTTTTGAGGCCGGTCATCCTGTGCCTGATGAAAACGGATTGATAGGCACAGAGGAGATAATAAGACTGCTTAAAAAAGCAGATAAAAATACCCTTGTAGTTTGCCTTATATCAGGTGGAGGTTCAGCACTACTTGTATCTCCATACGAAGGCATATCACTTGCAGAAAAACAGGAGATCACAGAGTTGCTTCTCAAGTCAGGTGCGGATATAAATGAACTAAATACAGTTAGGAAACATATATCAAAAGTAAAAGGAGGGAGGCTTGCAGAGATTGCCTATCCTGCAAAGGTAATTTCCCTGATACTCTCTGATGTGATTGGAGATAGACTGGATGTCATTGCATCAGGACCTACAGCGCCAGATAGAACAACCTTTAATGATGCCTTAAAGATTTTAGAAAAATATGGATTGATTGATAAAGCACCAAGAAGCATAATTGAGGTTCTTGAGAAGGGAACAAAAGGTCTAATACCTGAGACCCCAAAAGAGGGAAATAAAATCTTTGAAAATGTAGAAAACATTATCATTGGAAGTAACAGAATTGCCCTTGAGGCTGCAAAGAAGAAGGCTGAAGAACTCGGCTTTCATGCCGAGATAATATCCTCTGAGGTCAGAGGCGAAGCGAGAGATATTGGAAGGTGGCTTGCAGATATTGCCCGAACAAAGCGTTTAAACAGTTCAAACCGTTTAAACTGTTTAATTTCAGGAGGTGAGACAATCGTTACGGTTAAAGGAAATGGCCTTGGAGGTAGGAATATGGAGCTTGCCCTTTCATTTGCAATGGAGATAGAAGGTACTGATAGAATAACTCTTCTTTCAGCAGGGACAGACGGAACAGACGGACCAACAGATGCGGCAGGGGCGATTGTGGACGGAAAAACGATTAGGAAAGCAAAGGCAATCGGGTTAAATCCAGAAGAATACCTGAACGACAATGATTCGTATAATTTCTTCAAGAAAATCGGCGAACTTTTCATTACAGGACCTACAGGGACAAATGTCATGGATATTCAGATAATGGTAATAGGATGAAAAAGAAAGAACACTTCAAGATAACAGCATTATTACCATTGACATTTGATATATAACATCCGTTACATTAGTATTAGATGTTACAGTCAAAGGAAATAGAAAAAACTGGCTGGCTGTTATTTTTCTACAGTGTTCCCTCAAAGCCAGTAAGTAACAGGATGAGGATATGGAGGAAACTCACACAGGCCGGTGCGCTTCCATTCAAGGGTGCTGTTTACATACTCCCTCATAGTGAGGAACACTATGAGTTTTGCCAATGGCTTGTCTCTGAAGCAGTCGGAATGGGTGGCGAGGCTGACTTTGTTCATGTGAAAAGAATAGAGGCCTTAGATAACAGGGAAATAATTGACCTCTTCAACAGACAAAGGGAGCGTGATTATCGTGATGTTGAGAAGAGGATGGAAGGGATTGAGAGAAAGATACAGAATATAAAGAAAGGTGGTGGTATCCGGAGTAACAAGAAAATATTAGAACAGCTTAACAGACTTTTGAAAGAGTTTGAATCCGTAAGAAAGATAGACTTTTTTTCTTCAAAAACAGGGAATATCCTTAAAAAGCGTATTGAAACGCTACGAACAGAGCTTAAGACCATTGAAGGCCATTACAGAGGTGTTCCAACATCTGCGATTGTCCATAAGAATATAAAGGATTATCAAGGGAAGACATGGGTTACAAGGAAGAATCCCTTTGTAGATAGAATGGCATCAGCATGGCTTATCAAAAGATTTATAGACCATGAAGCCTCATTTGAGTTTATAGACGATAAGAAAACGGCACATCTCGGCGAAGATAAGATTGCCTTTGACATTATGGGTGGAGAATTTACACACACTGGAGATATGTGCACCTTTGAGGTTTTGATCAAGTCATTTAGTCTAACAGACAAAAGGCTAAAGAGAATAGCCACAATAGTCCATGAGATAGATATTAAGGATGAAAAATTTAGAACACCAGAGGCAAAAGGTATAGAGGTGATACTTGCCGGAATAAGAAAGACCTCAAAGAGTGATGCTGATGCACTTAAAAAAGGAATAGACATATTTGAGATGCTCTACGAATCAAAAGGCTTATTCTGACTATTTTTTTCTTGACATTTTATGTAACACATGTTACTTTAAAACAGATGTTACAAAAAGGAGGAGAAAAAATGCCACACATTGATGAGCATGTAAGAATAAGTATTAAGAGAACGGGAAAGGAATACAGGGAAGTCCATGAATGGGTAGACAAGAATGATGCAAAGAAACTGGAGCGTCATGATATTACGAGGATACCCGAGAATTCAAAAGAAATAGAAAGCAAGTGGGGAGAGGAAGCCGTTCAAGAATACATACAGCATATCCATGACGATATTAAAAAAAGGATCTGGGATACACTTGCATACTTTGGTATCAAATAGGCATGAACAGACCACTTTCTCCTTATACAGCCTTATGCACAGCGGGCTTCTTTGCAAGGTTTTCTTATGCCCTCGCAAGAAGTCCAGTGCTTCCTCTTTTTGCTCTTTATCTTGGGGCTGGACCCGAGGCAATAGGCCTTGCAGTTGGTATATCCACAGTAACAGGCATCTTCTTTAAGCTACCGTCAGGCGCA
>JBKBUA010000020.1:4558-6059 GCA_046290845.1 Thermodesulfovibrionales bacterium | reverse complement strand
GTGTGATCTTATGCGCCATATCATTTGGTGCTATTCCGCTGTTGAAGGATTTTTATCTTCTAATGCTTGCGGCTATTGTATTCGGGTTCGGAGAGGCATTTGTTACATCGTCATCAGCCGCATTAGTGGCTGATATTTGCAAAGAAAAACATTACGGAACTGCAATGGGGACATTTGGAACTCTGTTTGATATTGGGCATGCATCAGGACCAATCCTTACAGGGCTGCTGATAGCAAGGCTCGATTATCTATCCTCTTTCTGGATTATATCGGCTATCCTTATTTCACAGTTGCCAGTATTTATGTTCGGCGTAAAAACAAAATCAAAGTAAAGGGAAGCGGTTAAACCATTCAGATATAGACAAACCCACAGGATGAGTTTAAAATGTAACACAGAAAAGGCGGGTAATAAATCTGAAACTGGGTGAGGAATAAAGTTGAAATTCGGCAAAAGTGCTATAATTAAACCATGAAGGCTTTAATTGCAAAGGTACAGATACCAGAGATTGCCACTCATGATGCCATTGTAGCCTTTAAAGAGGCATTAATCTCAAGACTATCTGAAGATGTTTTAAAGATAATATTTTTTGGCTCGCGAAGGAGAGGATTTTTCAGGCCAGATTCAGATATTGATCTTCTGGTTGTGCTGAGAGAGAAAAAAAAGGAACTGGTTGATACGGTCTTCGAGATCTCTGACGCGGTTGAACAGGATATCCTTCACTACGAGATACCTTTAACCATTCATATCTTCACAAAGGACGAGTATAATAGACTTAAAGGTTTAAAAAGTCCATTCATAACAGAAATAGAAAAAGAAGGGATAACTATATATGAAAGAGTCTCTCAGTCTTAAAGACAGGCTTTCTCTGGCAGAGTACCGTAGAGAAACAGCTATAGAAAGGCTAAAAGCAGCAGAGATTCTTTTCAGAGAGGGACTTTACAATGATGCCATATCAAAGGCATATTTTGCCATTCATGCTATATCAAGGGCAATCCTTATACTCTATGACATAAGGGCATCAACACATGAAGGCGTAAAGACAATGTTTTCAAAGCAGTTAATAAGGGAAGCAAAGCTGATGCCTCAGGATTTTGCAAAGAAATACTCAATCTTGAAGGCATTAAGAGAAGACGCTGATTACGAGGACTTCATAAGGTACTCAAAAGAGGATGCGGAAGAGGCCCTGAAAATAGCTCGGGAGTTTTTGGAAAAGGTCTCCGAATGCATCAGGAAAATCTCAACGCAGAAGGGTGATGCCTGATTTAAAATTATACTCGCGAAATCCTTCATGGTAAATATAAAAAATTCTTCAAAAAAACTTATCATCTTTACAGATCTCGATGGAACGCTCTTAGATGCAAGGACATACTCCTTCGAGCCAGCTATTGCCAGCCTTAAATTGCTCAGAGAAAAGGACATTCCACTAATCATCTGTTCAAGCAAGACGCGGAAAGAGATAGAGTATTATAGAGAAAGGCTTGATAACCATCATCCCTTTGT
>JBKBUA010000020.1:0-4461 GCA_046290845.1 Thermodesulfovibrionales bacterium | reverse complement strand
GTGTCATCTTTTTGCGTGCCGGTTACAATTTCAATAGTACCCTGCTTGACATGAAAGGGCTTAAATGATAATATTTCTTATGCTTTTAGGTTTGAGAATAATTCTGATAATAGCTTTGCTTGGAAGCATTGCAGAGGCCGATATATATAAATATGAGGATGAAAACGGGGTCATTTATTATACCGATTTCCCTTTAAACAAAAAGGCCCAGAGGATAATGAGGTCTAATGAGTCTAAGAAGGGAGATATTGCAAAGGGACAAGAAAAGGGTGAATTGCACAGTATAGTTACAGAAAAGGCCGGTAAGTATAATCTCGACCCCTCCCTCGTTCATGCTGTTATAAAGGCTGAGTCAAATGGCAATCCTTATGCGGTCTCCAGAAAAGGTGCTATGGGCTTAATGCAGCTTATGCCATCAACTGCGAGGGATTTGAGTGTAAACAATCCCTTTGACCCAGAAGATAATATAGATGGAGGTGTTAGATACCTTCGCTATCTCATAGATAAGTTCAATGGTGACCTAACCCTTGCTCTTGCCGCATACAACGCAGGTCCTAAAACGGTTGAAAAGACAGGGGATGTGCCACGAATCCCTGAGACAAAGCAGTATGTGAAAAAGGTTTTATCCCTTTATAAGGGAGGTTCTCCTGCTACTTCGCTTCAGGCATCAGGAGATCTATCACCAAAACCTGCTCCTATATATAAGGTAGTAACGGAGGATGGGACTATCCTCTTCACAAATTCTCCCCTTTATAAGAATAATTCCAGGTTATAATGATAGAGAACCTAATTGAGGAGATACTCAGGTTAAAGGCCGAGAGGCGGGCCCTTATACTATCTCATAACTATCAGAGACCAGAGGTTCAGGATATTGCTGATTTTGTAGGTGATTCCCTCGAACTCTCAAGGACAGCGGCAGGGATTGAATGCGATGTCATAGTCTTCTGTGGTGTTCACTTCATGGCTGAAAGTGCATCGATACTTTCCCCTGAAAAGGTTGTCCTTTTACCGGAACTCGAGGCAACCTGTCCCATGGCTGCTATGATTACCGTAGGTGAACCGAGAAAGGTCTGGAAGACATTCCCAGGATATGAGGTTCAACCCACCTTCGTATTCCCTCATGAATTCACACTCCTCGACATTAAGGCACAATACCCTGGTGTACCTGTTGTGGCCTATGTAAATACAACGGCTGATGTTAAGGCGGAAAGCGACATATGCTGTACTTCTGCGAATGTTGTAAAGGTTGTTGAATCCCTTCCTGAGGATAAAGTGATATGTATCCCTGACAGGAACCTATCTGCCTGGGCACAGAAAAACACAGGCAAGAAGATCATCTCTTGGGATGGCTTTTGCCATGTCCATGACAGGGTCACAAAGGAGGATGTATATAAGGTGAGAAAGGAATATCCTGACGCCCTCTTAATGGCCCATCCAGAGTGCAGACTCGAGGTCCTGGAGCTTGCTGACCATGTGACAAGTACATCAGGTATGCTCAGGTTCGCAAAGTCCTCAGAGGCAAAGAGATTTATAGTTGGGACCGAGACGGGCCTTATTCATAGATTGCAGAAAGAAAATCCTGATAAGGAGTTCTATCCCCTTAGAAAGGACATGGTCTGTCCGAATATGAAGAAGACTACATTAAAAAGTGTTTTTACCGCCCTGAAAGAGATGAGACATATCATAAAAGTGCCAGAGGATATAAGGGTCAGGGCAAAAAATGCCCTCGACAGGATGCTCAGGGTTTAGAATAGAACAAAGAAAGGCGGGCGGCATTTCCTTTCCATGTCCAATCTTCTTAAACAAAGAATAATCGACAGGATTACAGCGGAAGGGCCTATTAGCTTTGAGGACTTTATGGAGATGGCACTGTATTACCCCGACCTCGGTTATTATTCGAGGGAATCAACAGAGATCGGCAGGCACGGTGATTTTTATACGAGTCCTCATCTTCATCAAATCTTTGGTGTGATGATGAGCAGGCAGATATTTGAGATGTGGAGGATAATGGAGAAACCGTCCTTCCAGATAGTTGAGATGGGAGCAGGAGAGGGGTATCTTGCCAGGGATATGCTCGATTACCTTAGCAAAACTAAATCTGAAGGGTTAAGGGAGTTTTTCAAGAATCTCTCTTACACAATAATTGAGATTAACCCCTCATTCAAAAAAAGGCAGCAGGGATTGCTTTATGGTTTTCTGGATAAGGTCAATTGGGCTAATGCTATTGAAGAGGTTGATACTTTAACGGGCTGCCTCTTATCAAATGAATTGCTCGATTCCTTTCCCATCAGGCTGATTGAGATGAATGATGACCTGTATGAGATTTATATAGCTATAGATGGTGATGGTAATCTTATCGAGATAAAGAGACCCTGTGGCGAAGATATAAAGGCCTATCTCGAGGAGTTTAATGTCAAACTACCGAGTGGTTACAGAACAGAGATAAATCTCAGGATAAAGGACTGGCTGATAAAGGTCAGCGAGAAATTTAGCGAGGGATTTATTCTGACAATAGATTATGGTTATCCTGCCTGTGATTATTACAGTGAATCAAGAAACAGGGGAACATTGCTTTGCTACCACGGCCACAGAATCGAGGAAGATCCTTTTAAATATATCGGTGAACAGGATATAACAGCCCATGTTAATTTCTCGTCCTTAAAGAAATGGGGAGAGGAGGTTGGCTTAAAGACCATAGGTTATTGCGAGCAGGGGCCTTTTCTCGTCTCATTGGGAGTTGACGAGATTATAAAAGAACTGTATGGTGAAGTGCCTGACCCTGTTGGGGTATCAAAGATAAAGGGGCTTATCATGCCAGAGGGGATGGGCGAATCCCATAAGGTGATGATTCAATATAAAGGAAGGCGAGATATAAAGGAGCTTAAGGGGTTCGGTCTCAGGAATCGCCTCAGATGGCTATAGCTTTTAATCTCTCGATGCTTTTTATAACCCTTTCGGGTGTATGTGCCTCTATTGTATATAAGCAGTCAATATCTCTTAATCTCTTAAAGAAAAGGTCGAAATCAAATGAGCCCTCTCCTATTGGTAGATGGGAGTCAAAGGTTTTATCGTTGTCATGGAGGTGGAGTTCATATATGAACGGGCCCAGCATATCGAGCCATTCTGATAGGGGAACCCTGCTGAAGAGGTTACAGTGACCCGTGTCGAAGCAGAGACCAAAGGCCACTGAGTGTAACTCCCTCATGAGGAGGGCGAGATTAGATGGTTCGTCCTCGAAGATGTTCTCTATAGCTATCCTGACTCCCAACCTCTCAGCCCTTTTAATGAGTTCAGGCCATGTCTTCATGCACCCCTCAAGCCATACATCTATCTTATGGGCATATTTCCATTTCTCATATCCTGAATGGAAGACGATTGTTATAGGTTTAAGGATTTCAGCTATATCGAGGATGCTTGAGAATCTCGATATTGTGACCTCCCTTATCTTTGAGTCAACAGCTCCAGGTGACAGGTCCATAAAAGGGGCATGGATTGATAGGGAAGGGCTGTAATCCATTTTCTCTTTGAGAGAGATTATATCCTTTTCGGTAATTCTATCGAGGAAGGTAGAAGAAAAGTATATCTCAGGACTTAACCCTTCCCTTTTTAATAGATTGATATGTTCTTCTATCCTCTGATAGGGTATATGGACGTGGATGTTTCTCACTACGTTGCGTTCTTTGTGGCGTTGCTGTTACTGTCTTTATTGCCCGAGCCATTACTCTTTTCTTTCCCCTCTGTCTTTTTGCCGTTATTGGGGGCATAGTCTGTCTTATACCATCCGCTACCCTTAAGGACAAAGGAAGTCTTCGATATGAGCTTCCTCAGGGTACCGTTACAGTCAGGACATTCAATGAGGGGATCGTCACCGAACCTTTGAGTAATCTCGTGAATCTTTCCACAGGAAAGGCATTCATATTCATATACAGGCATGACCAAACCTCCTCATCAAATTTTATTTTTAAATATAACCTATTTTTGAAAGCCCGGTCAAATATTTATAGTGCTCCGTGTTTTGCCGTTAGAAAAATAAAAAAACAGAAAAGCCTCCTTTTAATAAGGTTTTTGGATGATATAAAATATCACCCAATAGGTGAAAACCAAAAAGGAGGCTTTTAATATGATAAAACAAAAACTCTTACCATTCAAGATGGGATTTTCAAAGGAGGTAATAACAGCAAGGAGTGGACTTGCTATTTATTCAGAGTTTTTAAGGGCGATAGGGATTAAGGATTTAGTAGATAGGTATATGCCTGAACCTGGCTCAAACAGGGGCTACAGTGCATGGCAGTATATAGAGCCTATAGTGTTGATGTTTATAGGTGGAGGCAGGCACATAGAGGAACTGAGGGAGATAATAATGGATGATGGATTAAGGAGGCTTACAGGGATGAAGCAGATACCCTCAACGTCGACAGTGGGAGATTGGTTAAGGAGACAGGGCAATGGCTCAGGACTTTT
>JBKBUA010000207.1:0-2244 GCA_046290845.1 Thermodesulfovibrionales bacterium | reverse complement strand
GAAGGAGGAGATAATATGTTTGAGATCGAAGACGTAAAAGGAGACATTGCAAAGATTAAGGTTATCGGAGTTGGAGGCGCTGGAGGTAATGCTATCAACAATATGATTAATTCTAACCTTCAGGGAGTGGACTTTATAGCAATAAATACAGATACCCAGGTTCTCTCTATGTCCCTTGCACCGAATAAGATCCAGATAGGCGCTTCAATAACAAAAGGACTCGGGGCAGGCTCAAACCCTGAGATAGGAAAGCAATCTGCCCTCGAGGACAGGTCTGCTATTGCCGAGGCCATAGAAGGCTCTGACATGGTCTTTATCACTGCTGGTATGGGAGGCGGAACTGGTACAGGCGCTGCCCCTGTTGTTGCCAGCATAGCTAAAGAACTCGGAGCACTCACTGTTGCCATAGTAACAAAACCATTCTTTTATGAGGCAAAGATCAGGGCCCTCAATGCAGAGGCAGGCGTAAAGGAATTGAAAAATAATGTGGACACACTTATTGTCATTCCAAATGATAGAATCGCCCAGGTCGTTGATAAGAAGACACCTCTTCTTAAAGGCTTTGCTGTTGCTAATGATGTATTGAGGCAGGCAATTCAAGGCATCTCAGATATAATCCTTGTGCCAGGTCTTATAAATGTCGATTTCGCAGATGTCAGGACAATAATGCAGAATACAGGAAGGGCTGTCATGGGAATAGGCACCGGAAAAGGAGAGGGAGGGGCTGTTGAGGCGGCAAAGAAAGCTATCACTAACCCACTTTTAGAAGACTCATCAATTGAAGGTGCTAAAGGCATCTTAATAAATATCACGGGCGGGATCGACCTCTCCCTGAGCGATGTCCAGGATGCCGCATCAATAATATATGATTCAGCTCATGATGGTGCTAATATCATATTCGGAGCGGTTATCAATCCTGATATAGAAGATGAGGTAAGGATTACTGTCATCGCAACAGGATTTGAGGAAAAGAAGGAAAAGGTTGAGCTGCCAAAGGTAAATAAGTGGTCACCGATGAGAGAATCTTTGGGTCTGAAGGCCTCTGAAAAGGTTCTGGCAAAGACACTTATTAAGGATATCACTACAAAACCTTTGCCCACAGAGATAATAAATTACGAGAATTCTCTTGATATTCCCACCTTTCTAAGAAAGGTGTCCCCCGAGGCTTAATCCCCCCAGAAGGGCCTCCTAATCCCCAGGGAGGCCCCCCGCCTTTCTCCTCCTAACATATTTTTCTATTTCCACAGCAAAAAATACAATTGAAGAGAGTAACAGGGTAATGCTCAGTTCCTGCAGTGTGAGAGGTTCTGTCTTAAATATAGGGTTGAGAAAGGGAATATATATAGTTGCCATCTGGGATATAAAGCTGAAAAGGATTGCGCTGAGGAGGTAAGGATTTGAGAAGAGGCCGATTTTAAAGAGTGACTCCCTCTCTGATCTTATCGCAAGGACATGACCGAATTGGGTTAGACATAGCACTGTAAAGACCATAGTCTGCCAGTGGGCATGTCCTGTCTTAATAGACCATGCCTGAACAGAAAGCACAATAGCAGCCATTAATAAGCCAACCCATACTGCATGTGCACCGAGACCATGGGCAAAAATACTCTCTTTAGGGTGTCTCGGTGGTCTCTTCATGACATCCCCTTCCTCAGGCTCGACAGATAGGGCAAGGGCAGGAAGGCCATCGGTCATGAGATTTATCCAGAGTATATGAATCGGCAGAAGTGGGATTGGTAATCCAACGAGCGGGGCAAGGAACAATGTCCATATCTCGCCAGAATTTGTGGTTAGAAGATATTTGATGAATTTTCTTATATTATCAAATATTCTCCTTCCTTCTTTAACTGCCTTAACAATAGTTGCAAAGTTGTCATCGAGCAATATCATGTGAGCTGCTTCCTTAGCCACATCCGTACCTGTCATACCCATGGCGATGCCAATATCTGCCCTCTTTAAGGCTGGGGCGTCATTAACTCCATCGCCTGTCATAGCAACAAACTGTCCCTTATCCTGAAGGGCCTTAACGATTTTCAGTTTCTGTTCCGGGGCAACGCGGGCATAGACCCTTATATGCTCAACCCTTTCTTCAAACTCCTCGAGTGATAATCTTTCGAGTTCTCTTCCCGTTATAATGGACTTTGGATCATCCTCAATAATACCAATTCTCTTTGCTATTGCCTTTGCAGTCAATGGGTGATCGCCTGTTATCATCACTGGCTTAATCCCTGCAGTTTTACAGAG
>JBKBUA010000206.1:0-2259 GCA_046290845.1 Thermodesulfovibrionales bacterium | reverse complement strand
CATCATCGAGACAAATATAGATGATATGAATCCCCAGGTATATGAATATCTCACTGAGAGGCTCTTTGAGACAGGTGCTATTGACGTCTTTCTAACTCAGGTTGTTATGAAAAAAGGAAGGCCAGGCATACTCCTTACGGTCCTATGCGAGGAGATGAATAAGAACGAGATAGCCCACATCATTTTTAAGGAGACTACAACACTGGGTCTGAGGTTTTACAGGACGAATAGACTGACCCTCGAGAGGGAGATAAGGACAGGCCATCGTGGTAAGGATAAGGTGAGGGTAAAGGTTGCAAGGTATGATGGGAAAGAAAGAACAAACCCTGAATATGAGGACTGTAAAAAGATAGCCAGGGAAAAGGGTATCCCTTTGATTGATGTGATAAAGGAAGTAAAGGTGAAATGAAGAGGCTTCCTGACTGGATAAGAATAAGAATGGATGGGCTCCATGAGACAAAACAGGTCTTGAGGAGCCACGCTCTCGCCACGGTCTGTGAAGAGGCTCGATGCCCGAACATTGGCAAATGTTTTTCAAAACCGACAGCAACATTCATGATCCTCGGCTCTCTTTGCACAAGGAACTGTGGTTTTTGTAATGTCAAATCCTCTCTTCCATTGCCTGTTGACCCTGATGAGCCTGAAAGGGTTGCTATGGCTGCAAAGGAGATGGGCCTTAAATATGTCGTAATAACCTCAGTTACAAGGGATGACCTTCCTGATGGTGGAGCCTCACATTTTGCAAAAACTATACAGTCTGTAAGAAGACACCTTCCCTATTCAGGTATAGAGGTTCTAACGCCTGATTTTAAGGGAGATGTAAATGCCTTAAGGGTGGTTTTGGAGGCGGGGCCCGATGTATTCAATCACAATATAGAGACCGTTCCGAGACTTTATAGCGAAGTGAGGCCACAGGCTGATTATAAACGCTCTCTTGCTATTCTTAAGATGGCAAAAGAACTCTCAAAGGTTGGTGAGTTTATCGAATTAGAGGTAAAGACGAAGTCAGGTCTGATGGTTGGACTGGGAGAGGAATTTGATGAGGTTGTGGCTGTTATGAAAGACCTGAGGGAATCGGGCTGTGATTATCTAACTATTGGCCAGTATCTCCGTCCTTCAAAGAAGAATCTGCCTGTCAAGGAATATATAAGGCCCGAGGTCTTTGATAGATACAGGGAAGAGGCCTTGAAACTCGGCTTTAAGGGTGTTGCCTCAGCCCCCCTCGTGCGGAGTTCAATGAATGCAGAGGAGATGTTTTTAAGGTGTTGACGCCAGGGAATAATTTTTGTTTTACTAAAAAGGCGATAAGGGCGATTAGCTCAGTGGGAGAGCGCTGCCTTCACACGGCAGAGGTCGGTGGTTCGAAACCACCATCGCCTACCATTTAAATAATCATGGAAAAAAAGGTCTTATACTTCGAAAAACCAGGACGGGATAACACAGAAGACTGCCTCGATGTTGTAAAAAGGGCTTTGACTGAGGACGGTTACAAACATATCGTTGTTGCCTCAACGACAGGTGAGACAGGTCTGCTCTTTGTTAAGGCCCTTAGAGAATTCAGGGTAAATATTGTTGTTGTTACCCATTCTTATGGCTTTAAGGAGCCAAATACGATCGAGATTCCAGGGGATATAAGAGAACAGATAGAATCTGAGGGCGGTAAGGTCTTTACAGGCCCAATGCTTACTCATTCCCTCGAGACATCCCTGTCATCCCGGTTTAGTGGTCTTTATCCGACCTTGATAATTGCGCAGAGTCTCAGAAGATTCGGGGAAGGGCCAAAGGTCTGCTGCGAGATTGTAATGATGGCTGTTGATGCAGGGCTTATACCTGAGGGAGAAGAGGTTCTCGCAGTAGCAGGAACAGCGAGGGGTGCTGACTCTGTCCTTGTTATAAGGTCTGCTGCATCAAAGAGATTCCTCGAATTAAAGGTACTTGAGATACTTGCCAAACCGAGAGTATAAATCCACCATTATACCTGATTGGTTAAGGCGGTCAGAAAAGAATATTGTAAAGGTGTCAAGGCCTGCTGATGGCTTTATCGACAAAACACTGCAGAATATACTCTCCATAATAGAAGATACTGTCTTTAATGAAAGGTCATCAAGGAAGCACGGTTTTTTGCAACTGCGCCATCCATTGTCAAAGATCGTGATCCTTTTATCCTTCATCATCCTTATTGCCCTAATGAAGTCTCCTATCGAAATTGTACCCTTCCTTTTCTGAGGAATGGTCTTAGTCTTTTTATCGAGACTTTCT
>JBKBUA010000205.1:0-2293 GCA_046290845.1 Thermodesulfovibrionales bacterium | reverse complement strand
GGCTCAAGATTTAGTTCAACTCCTGCATCCTTCATTGCCTTTTCAACGAATTCATCAACCCTGGCCTTCCTCAAGTCGGCAAAGACCTTTTCTCTTACCTTGTCCTTGACTTTTTCAAGAGGCTCCTGTACCGACTCCTTTTTTTCTTCAATCTTGATTATGTGATAACCAAAGGGAGTCTCTACAATATCGCTCACCTCGTTAGGTTTCAGGGAGAAGGCAACCTTCTCAAAATCAGGCACCATCCTGCCCTTCGGGAAGAAACCGAGGTCACCCCCTTTATTCTTAGAGCCCGGATCATCAGAAAATTCAGAGGCTAACTTTGCAAAGTCCTCTCCAGCCTTTAACTTTTTCAGTATATCTTCAATCTTGTCTTTTGCCTTCTTCTTATCATCCTCTTGGGCTGACTTCTCAACCTTCACAAGTATATGCCTTGCCCTAACCATCTCAGGCGTCCTGAATTCCTCCAGATGAGCTTTGTAATAGAGACTGATGTCCTCCTCTGTAACATTTATCTTCCCTACAACCTCTTTAAGAAGATACTGTGAGGCAAGAAGGTCATTTGTCATCAACTCGATCTGTTCCTTAATATCAGGCCTCTTATCAAAACCATTGTCCTTAGCTATCTTTGAGAGTACCATTCCCTGGACTATTCTCTGAAGGATAGTTGCCTTAAACTGGGGCTGCTGTTCAAGGATCTTCTGTTTCTCGGGATCGTAATAACTTATCATCCTCTTCAAATCTGACATCATAATCTTTTTATCCCCTATCTTCGCAAGCAGGACATCCTCCTCAGCATGGGCTAAAACGCTACTTAGAAGCATAACAATTGAAAAGACTGTTAGAAGCACCAAATACCTCTTCACTTTTAAACCTCCTGAAACTTAGATTTTATTTAAAACTCGTAAGAGAAATAGACCTTTATATCCTTTTCACGGGCGTATTTCATGACCTGCGGTGAGGTATTATAGGTCACGAGAACCCTCACCTGCTCTTTTGGTACATATCTCTTCAACTCCTCTGCCTTTCTTATAAAATCATCAATGTCCTTCCGTTTCAATTGTGTCTTTGCCTCGCCCACGATAACACAGGGCTTTCCATTATAGATGCAATCACCCCATATATTCACCTCCGTATATCTATCCTTCCCTATCTCGATAAAATCCCTTTTCAGTCGTCCCTTAATCTCGATGCCAAAGTCCCTTTTAAGAAGTTCGGGCAACGCCTTATAAGACTCGTCCTCAAGTCTATACCCAACTGTATGGGCGAGTCCGCCAACTTCTTCCCTGAGTTCCTTATGGCTTTTCACAAGCCACCTAATTTCCCCTTCTGTCTTCTTCTGCGCCTCTGCAAGCTCTTGCAAAGCCTTGTCAAGCCTTGAAACCTCTTTCTGCGTCTCCCTCTGTGCCTCGGCAAGCTCCTCTATCCTCTGCTCCGTCCTCTTCTGTGCCTCAGCCAGTTCTTGCAAAGCCCTGTCAAGCCTTGAAACCTCTTTCTGCGTCTCCCTCTGTGCCTCGGCAAGCTCCTCTATCCTCTGCTCTGTCCTCTTCTGCGCCTCAGCCAATTCCTCAACTACAGTCTCAAGCCTTGATAGCCTTTCCTCGCCTTTTTTCTGGGCTTCAATAAGTTCGCTTACATTTCTTTCGAGCCCCGCAAGTCTCTCTTCAGATCTCCTCTGGGAATCAGCAAGCTCACGAACAATAGCCTTCAATTCCTCAAAATCAGACCTCTTAACAGTCTCTGCTATCTCCTCCCTGAAGAGTTCAAAGGCCTTCATGAGGGGAAGCTTTATCTCAACAGGAAGTTGCTCTATAGCATCAAGATAACGGATCATAGTTATTAATAATAGCAGATTGACTTTTTATGTGCAACTGTTTGACAACCAGAGGTAAATTTTAGTATCATTTGTTATGGAAACATTAACCATAAAGCTTTATGAGAGGCTAAAGGAAAAACTCGGTAGCGAGGACACTTCCCTTTTAATCGAGTTCATCGAAGAAAAGGTTAAGGGTGAAGTTGCCACAAAAGAGGATATTCTAAAACTCGATAAAAAAATCTCTGAGGAAGTTGCCAAGCTTGATAAGAGAATCTCTGATGAAGTTGGCAAACTCGATAAAAGAATCACCGACGAAGTCGCCAAACTCGATAAAAGAATCTCTGACCTCGATAAAAGAATCACCGACGAAGTCGCCAAATTCGATAAAAGAATCTCTGACCTCGATAAAAGAATCACCGACGAAGTCGCCAAACTCGATAAAAGAATCTCTGACCTCGATAAAAGAATCACCGACGA
>JBKBUA010000204.1:0-2300 GCA_046290845.1 Thermodesulfovibrionales bacterium | reverse complement strand
TGAAAATATGTTTCTTCATTATCGGCCTTTTCAATACAAGGCCCTTCAGGGATGTACACCTCGAAAGGGCAACATAAAGTTGACCGTGTGAGAATGTGCCTCTGCCAATGTCTATGATCACTCTATCAAATGTAAGTCCCTGGCTCTTGTGAATCGTTATTGCCCAGGCAAGCCTCAGGGGATACTGGATAAAGGTGCCAACAACATCAGAGGTTATCTTCTTTGATGTCTTATCATAATTGAACTCAAACATCTCCCACCGATAGGGCATCACATCAACAACCAACCCTTCTTTAAGCTCAACCCAGATTATATCAGGATCATCCTTTTGTTTTTCGATGTCCACTATCCTGCCTATACTGCCATTTATCCACCTTCCTAATGTGTCATTATTAAGCAGCATTACCTGTGCGCCAACCTTTACATTCAAGGCCAGCGAGGTTGGAAGTTCTCTTTCACCAAATTCGCCATCGAGAATCCCGTGATAGGTCGATTCTCTTGATCTTATCTCTTCAAGCCTTTCCCTGTTTATCCTGTCAGCAGATTCATTTGTTGTCGTAAGATATATATAGAGTTCTTTATCAGGCAAAAAATCAGGGATATATCTATTATTTAACTCTTCAATCTCGTCATCAGAAATAGTATTATTCCTTATCCGATTCAGGAGTCTTATAAAGCCTTCATCACTCTGGCGATAGACCTTTTCGAGTTCGATAAATTCCATGTCAAGACCTTCAAAGGCCTTAGAATCGAAGAAATAGGGACTCTTATAATACTCGGTAAAGAGGTCCTTCTCCCTCGATGTAACCACAGGTGGAAGCTGATAAAGGTCTCCTATGAATATCATCTGAATACCTCCAAAGGGAAGGGACTTCTTTTTACCGTGCAGTCTCAGAAATCCATTAATACAATCCAGGAGGTCTGCCCTCACCATCGAGACCTCATCGATCACGATGGCATCGAGCTTTTTGTAAATATCTTTATCCCTCGGCCTTACCTCCTTAACTGTATGGGGCGTTATGTCAGGCCTAAAATTAAAGAAGGAATGAATCGTCTGACCCTTTATATTTACTGCTGCAACACCTGTTGGAGCCAGCACTGCTATATTCTTCTTTGTCCTTTCCCTGAAGTAATTAAGAAGGGTTGATTTCCCCGTCCCCGCCCTGCCTGTTACAAAGACATGACCTTCGGTCTCCTCCATGTAATGGAGGGCACTTTTAAAGGCATCATTCAGATCAATATTCTTCTCTGTCTGTTTAGTCTTCAAATTCTCACCGCTTCATCCTGCTCATCTCGATTTAATGTATAATATTTTACATCAAATAATGAATTATCAAGCCCCACCTTGTAGATAAAGGGTCTGTATATCGCACCTTTAAACATGCCACCACCCTCTGGAAGGGCAAAGTATTTATTAATAACCCTGTCATAAAATATGGAATTCCTCAAGGTATTTTCTCCAGCCTTCAGTTCCAGCTTCATCACCAAGGAGCCATGGAGGTGCGATCACTATTCCCCTCTTTTTTAGTTCAAAGGCAGTAGCACAGGCAATCACGGTCTTTCCAAGACCAACATCAGCAATAATCACGCCATTGTTTGCATATATAATGGATAGTGCCTGCTTGATTGCGTCAAGCTGATACCTGTATTGCCTGTAGCCATTTTCACTCAAGACATCTATGACCCTTTCGCCAATCTCCTTTCCTTTGAATGTATCAAGGTATGTCTTAAGGATCAGGGCATATGCCTCATAGGCGTAATCTCCTTTATAAGTGTCTCTTTTTCAAGGAGGTCAATCAACCTCTTTTTTGCAACATCATCCTCTGTAACAGGTATAGCCCTTTGCCATAAACCATCAAAATATGCCTTTGCCTCTTCTACACCATAATCGCTTATCTCAACATTGAATTCCTGCTGCTGAGATTACTGCTTCCTGTGATAAAGAGAGAGTTGCGGGCGATCTGGCTCTGTTCAAGTTTAAATATGTAGATCTTTGCATGATTAGGTTCGTAGGTCTTTCTAATGATGAGGCGGCTGTCTTTTATGAGCTTTATGAAAAATCTTACCTGTTCATAGAAATCCTTATTATCAAATTGTTCTGTATTTATGGAATTTTTGACATGTAAATTTCATTTCCCCACCATCTTTAAAAAATCTTCATACTCTATTGTCTTGATACCTAATTCCCTTGCCTTTTGCAATTTTGAACCTGGCTCTTCACCTACCAAAAGGTAATCGGTATTCTTTGATACCGAGGAAGAGACCCTACCACCTTCACTCTCAATAAGCTCCTCCACATC
>JBKBUA010000203.1:0-2317 GCA_046290845.1 Thermodesulfovibrionales bacterium | reverse complement strand
AGATTCCTTGTCATGGAGGATCTCATACCTGGCGAGAGGTTAGCGGAGATCACGGGCCTCAGGGGAAAGGAGTTAGGAGAGATACTGCGGGAACTCCGTTACCTTCAGTTTACAGGAAGAACCTGATGCCTTCCTCTTGACCTTCAGGATTTTCACCTTTATACTTTAATTGAGTGATAGGTGATGTTAGAGCAGCAGAGCAGTAGCTTTTAGGTGAAGGAGTAGGGGGTCAAAATTTTGAACCCCTACAACTCAAAAGGAGGTATTATGGCTCATCCTAAGGTTCTCGCTTTTATCCTTGCTGGTGGTAAAGGTGAAAGGTTGTTCCCTCTTACAGCCTTTCGTTCAAAGCCATCCGTTCCCTTTGGGGGCAGATACAGGATCATTGATTTTGTTCTGAGTAATCTTGTTAATTCCCATATCTTTTCGATTTACCTTCTCGTTCAATACAAGTCCCAATCCCTCATAGAGCATGTAAGGCAGAACTGGGTTTTGTCACCTGTGATAAGGGAACATTTTGTAACTGTTGTCCCTCCCCAGATGAGGATGGGGCCTGAGTGGTTTCAAGGAACTGCAGATGCCGTTTTCCAGAACGTCAACCTTATCAGACAACATAACCCTGAACTCGTTGTTGTCTTTGGTGCCGACCACATCTACAGGATGGACATAAGGCAGATGATCGATTTTCATCTTGAAAAGGACGCCTTTGTCACTGTTGCAGCAAGACCTGTACCCATAGAACAGGCATCCTCCTTTGGTGTTATTCAAAGTGACAGCGATAGGAGAATTACAGGATTTCAGGAGAAACCTAAGAAACCTACACCAATGCCTGGTGATCCCTCGCGAGCCTATGTATCAATGGGTAATTATATCTTTAAAAGAGATATACTTCTCGAAGCACTTGCCAGGGCAGAAAGAAAAAAGCAGCATGATTTCGGAGCTCACGTGATACCTGAACTCGTTGACTCAGGAAGGGTCTTTGCCTACGACTTCGCAACAAACATAATACCAGGAACCCAGCCCTTTGAGGAAAAGGGGTACTGGAGGGATGTAGGCACCATAGCCTCCTATTTCAATGCGCACATGGATATGCTGGGAAGCAAACCTGCCTTTGAGCCGAATAACAACCTCTGGCCAATAAGACCATCTAATTACGAGGGTCCGGCAACAAAGATCCTGAAAGGTGATATAAGAAACAGCATAATCGCCGAGGGAGTTACTATCCATAGGGCAAAGATAGTCAACTCAATAATAAGGAGCGGTGTAATAATCGAGGATGGCGTTACAGTGGAAGACTCTATAATCATGGATAACACAATCCTTAAAAAGGGGTGTAGACTAAAAAGGGTCATAGTGGACAAGTTAAATACAATTAATGAAAAAGAAGAGATTGGCTTTGACCCTGAAAAGGACAGATTTAGGTGCCATATAGACTCATCAGGCATCGCAATACTGCCGAGGGGCGGAAGGAAAAGATAGGTATTCATGGGTTCGACAAGCTCACCCTCGACAAGCTCACCACTCGACAAGTTCACCACTCGACAAGCTCATCGCTACGGGCGGGATTTGGCTTACCCTCTCACATAACATGGAAGACAGCGGGATATCAAGGATAGTGGCTATTGAGAAGGAAATCCAGGAGAGGATTGAAGAAGAAAGAAAAAGGGCTGAACAATGGTTAGAGGAGGTAAAGAGGAAGGCTGAAGGAGATTTAGTCAGGATAGAAGAAGAGGTCAAAAGGATTTACAATGAAAGGTTATCACTCCTTGAAAAAGAGATAAGAAATAATGCCTGTAATATCATAGAAGAGGCTATGAGATGGCATCAGTGGGTAAACAATCTGGGTGATGATAAATTAAAAACTGTTCTCCTGAAATTCATCATGATGATCATCCCTGAACAAGTACGAGAGATCAGATAACCTGTCTGGTATCATTTTGTGCGTTGCACAGGCAGGCACAGAAATGAGAGATAAAGGATGATAGTTAAGATGTCAAAGGTAGAGATAGTTGGTCCTAAGTACCTGACAGAAGAGGTATTATCAGTTCTAAGGGATTTTGGCATCCTTCATCCTGAACCCCACCCAGGCGGGGCAATAGGTTTTATTGAAACCCCTGAGGAAGGGTATATCAGATCCTTTCTTTTGGAAGAAAAGGCCCTTTCCGAGAGACTCTATCTCGAAGAGCTATATAGAAAGATCAAAGATCTCCTTTCTATGATCCCCGGTAAAACTGTAAGGATAAGTTATTTAGAACCATCAAAGATTCTGGACACAATCGAGAGGTTGCTTCAGGAACACTCAGATTATTGTAAAAAT
>JBKBUA010000202.1:0-2326 GCA_046290845.1 Thermodesulfovibrionales bacterium | reverse complement strand
CGAACAATTCCCCCTTAATAAAGGGGGGATACAGGGGGTTGTGTGAAAATCCTTTATAATCCAGAATTAAAACAACGAGCAAGAGACCTCAGGAAACAAGGTGTTCTATCAGAGGTTCTACTCTGGAATCAGCTAAAATGCAGAAAAATGCACGGCTATCAATTTATGAGACAAAAACCAATAGGAGATTACATTGTTGATTTTTATTGCAGTAAACTTAAGCTGGTGATAGAAATAGATGGCGAAAGCCATAAAGGAAGATTCAGCTATGATATGCAGAGGCAAAGTTTTTTAGAGTCTAAGGGTCTGACAGTTCTTAGATTTTATGATGCCGATGTTAAAAGGGACATTGGCGGTGTATTAATGGCAATTGAAGGATGGATTGAAAGGAACAACCCCCTAACCCCCTTTTCTAAGGGGGAATTTAAGGGAGGGGACAACCCTTCCCCCTTAATAAAGGGGGTTGTAACTTTTGACGTTACTTCTAAAAGGGTTGGGAATAAATCATGAAAAAATTCTATACAGGAGGCAAGATGAAGAAAGGTATTTTTAATCTGATAAGAAAGAACTCTTTACTCGTCCTTTACTCATTAGTCGTCACTATTTTCTTATGGGGCTGTGGTGGCGGTGGCCCTGGCTCTCCTGGAAGTTCAGGCACAGAGGATACTGGTGTTATAATCGATGCAACGGTAGTGCCAAATTACCTCGGCAAGGACACATATTCTGTTGATGTTGTTAGGCAGAACTGTGGAACAGCAGACTCCCCGGATTGGGAGCCATTCACAGACCATGGTGCTACATTAACGATTAATGCCAGATTGGTGAACCCCAATACAACATTCAGGGTGGGGACGCTTTATGTCGAGAGATACACTGTAGAATTCAGGAGGTCCAATGATTCAGTTGGCGCGCCTCCCATTGAATCTGACACGAGGTATCATACTATCGTGATAACGCCTCCAACTGGTAACGGGGTAAGCACGGTAGAGACAACGGTAATACTTGTTGACCTGAAGAGAAAGGAAAAGTACCTCAACGATATGCTGAGCGGTCAGTATACATCTGGGATGGCCTTTATAAATAACTACACAGCAACATACACATTTTATGGTAAGAATGAGTTTGGTACAGGCTTCTCTTTTAAGGCCACGACGAATTTCCAGATAGGTTCCTTTGATAATTGTGGTGGGTAAAAGATTTAATAAATTTGGAGGAAAGGATGAAAAAGATTTTTTTATTACTGGCAATGCTAATCTTCTCGATAGGTCTCTTAAGCTGTGGTGGAGGAGGTGGCTCTGGCTCTGCTGATTTGCCACCAGGGGAGAATCCAGGCAGTCCATCTGTTGTCCAACTCTGGCCAAGCCATTATATAGCCCAGACCAATGCTTACATAACCCTTTATGCAAAGGTCCTTGATGGTAATGGAGCGCCAGTGCCTAATGTTGATGTATCCTTTACGAATCTATCAGGCGTTGGCACACTCAGCAAAACCTCGGCAAAGACTGACGGCACAGGTTTAGCCCAGGTGACGCTTTCATCTACAACACCAGGCTTTTCAACCATTCTTGCCCAGGTAAATACATCTCAGGGGATTGTCAGGGATAGGAAAAGCATTTTCTTTTCAACCAGAGATGTCTTAGCAGTAAGCATGGATATGGATGTTGACAGCGTGCCCGGGAACGGAACCTTTAATGAGACAAGTGACTTTATCTTGTTTGAGAATGCCTCTGATGATACATTTAAGGTCAGGACAACAGTTTATGATGCAGGTGGAGTTCCTGTGCCGGGGACATCTGTTAACTGGTCTGCCAGTCATGGCGAAGTTACCTTTGTCAGGACAGACCTGATGACCAACTCTCAGGGATGGGCAGAAGGAGTTTTCAAGGTGGAACCTTCTTCTATAAGAAATACAGAGACAACGATAAATATAATGGCTTATGCAGGAAACGACGCGGCCAATATGGTGACATTGTTCCTGAGACCTGTGGTAATCGACAGAAACACCTCGTATGTAACAGCCGCATCAACAGTTGTTGATGTAGGTAAGACAACTAATATAACGGCGGTCGTGATGCTGAGTACAGGTCATCCCGCGCCCGATGGAGTAACCGTCAATTTCACAACTACCTGCGGAACAGTCACACCCTTTGCCCAGACAACAGGTGGTGTGGCACAGGCAACATTTACTGCCCCTACTACGGTTCCTGCAGGAGGTACTTGTACAGTCACGGCGTCAGTTTCAGGTACTGAAATTGGAAGCGTGACTATAACAATCAAGGCACCACTTAAAGTAATACCAGACAGTGCAACTGTTGACCCAGGCGGT
>JBKBUA010000201.1:0-2345 GCA_046290845.1 Thermodesulfovibrionales bacterium | reverse complement strand
CTTTCAAATATTCAGCACACCATTCAGAACCAGCATGGGCTTGCATTTATTGCTGTTTTTATCGGAGGCATCATATCTGCTGCGAGCCCCTGTGTGCTTGCTGCCATTCCATTGATAATTGGATATGTTGGTGGCTATTCAGAGGGGGATAAAAAGAGGGCAGCCCTTTTCTCTCTGATATTCGTTCTCGGGCTATCCATCACATTTACAATTCTTGGGATTGCCGCATCAGTAATGGGACAGTTTCTTGGATTTATGGGCAGGTGGCTTTATATCGGGCTTGCCATTATAGCTGTATTGATGGGACTTCAACTTATGGGTATAATCTCAATCCCCCTGCCATTTCAGAACACAAGGGATGTCAGGACAAAGGGATTACTTGGAGCATTCCTGCTTGGTCTGCTTACAGGCACGGTATCTTCTCCCTGCGCCACACCCGTCCTTGCCGTTATCCTTGCCTATGTCTCTACTCAGGGTGATGTCATCTACGGAGGCCTGTTACTCTTTGTATATGCCATCGGACATTGTGCACTGATATTCATTGCAGGGCTATCAATAGGATTAACTGAAAGCATTGTAAATTCAAAGGGCATCAGAAATTTCTCACTTTATTCTAAGAGATTCAGTGGAGCACTGCTTATATTAGCAGGCATCTATCTCGGGATTACAAATATATGAGGTGTATTTTATGAAAAGATTTTTAGTCATCTGCAAATGCTGGTGGACAGGGGGTTAAGAGAAATGATTCACAGGTTTCTAAAATTAAAATAAACAGGAGGAATTAGATGAAAGAATTAAATGAGTATTTAGATGTAGCTTTAAAATTTCACGGTCACAAATGCCCTGCCATGCCTTTGGGGCTCAGGGCGGGGCTTGCGGCAATGAAGGCCCTCGGCGTGGAACGGTCCAAAGATAAAGAGTTATTTGTTGAGGCTGAGACAGGAAAAGGCCATGCAGCAGGATGTTTTCTTGATGGGGTTATGACTGCTACAGGCTGTACCTATGGAAAGGCAAATATTCAGAAACTCTACTACAATAAGATGGCCTTTACCCTGATAGATACTAAGACAGGGCGGGCAGTGAGGGTCTCTCTTAAGCCTGAGTTTTTCGAAAGGGCATTGAACTCTCCTTTTGTGCAGGAGAGAAAAAAGGGTATCCCGCCACAGGATATTCCCGCTGAGATAACCGATCCCCTTGTTGAAAGGATACTGAACCTTCCTGAAAATGAATTTTTGAACATAAGCGATGTATTCCATAAGGATATAAAGAAGGGGTCTCCAAACTTTGAAGTCAAGCGTTGCGACAAATGCGGTGAGGCTGTATTCACTGACAAACTGATAAAAACTCCGGATGGCAGGATGCTTTGCATCCCCTGCTCTGAGGCAGAGAAATAAGGGTGCAGGGCCAATTGGCCCTGCACCTCTGCATGAGGATAAAGAGTATGTTAATCATCGCAGCATTACTTGTCTTTATCTTTACCACTGTCCTGACAATAGCAGGTGTAGGCTCGGCATTCATAGTAATCCCCACATTCTACTGGCTTGGCGTTCCCCTCACCGAGGCAATGGCGGTCGGCCTTCTACTGAATGCAATCAGTATGACCTTTGCCTCTGCTAATTATATACGGTATAAACTCGTTTTGTTTCGTACAGCCCTTCCCATCATCATGCTTGCTATTGTCTTTTCGCCTCTTGGAGCATGGTCAACACAGTTCTTTCCCAAAAGGATGCTTATTTTGTTATTCGTCATCTTCCTTATCTTTGCTGCCTCAATGATGCTATTTTATAAGCCAAAGAGAAAAGAGCACATAAAGGTATCAGGAGAAAGGGAGATGAAGACGGGAATCGGATTGGGTATAGGTGCAGGTTACCTCGGAGGGCTCCTCGGGGTCGGCGGCGGCAACTTTATAGTACCAGCCCTTATCTGGCTCGGAGTTGACCCGAAAAAGGCATCTGCAACCACATCCTTTATTGTTATCTTTTCCTCACTTTCGGGTTTCTTTGGTCATGCTGCAATAGGCTCTGTCAACTATAAACTACTGGCATCTTCAGCCATTGGATCTGTGGCAGGCGCTATCCTCGGCTCATGGCTCATGCACTGGAAACTAAATCAAAGGCAGGTAAAAAAAGTGATAGGGATTGTTCTTTATGCCATAGCGGCGAAGATGGCATGGGAAATGTTTTAAAAAACCTGTATAAAAAGGAGGACTTATGAAGCAAGCAATACCTGAGCCTTCATGCAGGGATTTGGGCAAAAGAAAAGACAATGATTATAAAAATGTTCCTATAAAATAAGAAAAATACAAGGGTAAAATGGAAGTTGTAATCAAACCATGGCATGGGATA
>JBKBUA010000200.1:0-2348 GCA_046290845.1 Thermodesulfovibrionales bacterium | reverse complement strand
TTTGACAGGGAATTCTTTGCCTGGAACAGCTTCCTGTAATAATTATTTAACCTTACCCTCGGCATTCCCTCATCATTAAGGATGATTTGATATTTATCATCAACCTTCATCACATATACATCAGGGACTATATAAGATGGAGAGGTAGAGGAATAATTTCTGCCTGGCTTTGGGTCAAGTCCCTCTATTATCTTTATGGCTGCCATCAGGTCATCCAAGGGAAGGTCATACTGCTTTCCTATCTGGTTATACCTTTTCTTTTCTATATCGGAGATATTATTGAGCACTATCTTCTCTATAACGGTTCCCTGAAGATTGAGTGCCCTTAACTGCAGTATGAGGCACTCCTGGAGATTTCTTGCCCCTACCCCTGGTGGATCAAAGGTCTGAACGATCTCGATTGCCTTTCTAATATTCTCAGAATCAGCCCCTGTGAGAGATATGAGTTCTTCCTCTGTTATCCTGAGATATCCATTTTCGTCTATATTACCTATAACGGCCTCGCAGATATCCTTCAGATGATCAGGGGCATTTGATAATCTCAGTTGCCACAGCAGGTGGTCACTTATATCAGCCTTACTCGATGTGAATTGTTCAAATGAGGGTTGCTCCACAAGACCAGGGTTAAAGTAACCAAGGTCCCTACCATCGCTGCTTCGCTCGTCAAAGTATTCCTCGACACTAAAGCTATTGAGCCTTGTTATCAATTTTTCAAGGGATGCCTCTGTATCATCACTGAGAGGTGTAACCTCTGAATTCTCGATCTCTTCTCTGCTCAGTTCTTCTCTCTTATCCTCAACAACCTCCTCGAGGAAGGGATTATTAACGAGTTCCTGAGAAAGGGCCTGGGATAGTTCGAGTTGTGGCATCTGTAGAAGCTTTATCGCAAGCTGAAGTTGCGGAGTTAAGATGAGTTTCTGTGTCAGTTTAAGTTCTAATCTGCCTTCCAGTGCCATCAGAGACTGAACTCCTCACCAAGGTATATCTGTTTTACCTTGGGGTTTGAAATGAGACTTTCTGGATTACCCTCATCAAGGACCGAGCCATTACTGATTATATAGGCCCTGTCCGTAATGGAGAGGGTATCCCTCACATTGTGATCAGTTATAAGCACACCCATACCTCTGTTTTTCAGATATTGTAGCATCCTCTTTAATTCTATTATAGCAATAGGATCGATTCCTGCAAAGGGTTCATCAAAGAGTATAAAGACAGGGTCTGTTGCAATTGCCCTTGCTATCTCTGTCCTTCTCCTCTCGCCTCCCGATAATCTGCTGGCGTGTCTATCAGCAAGTGAACTCAGTCCAAATTCATTCAAAAGCCTCTCGACCCTTTCCTCAATCTCTGATTCACTGTATCCCCTTATCTCTAAAACGGCCCTGAGATTATCCCTTACCGATAGTTTTCTGAATATAGATGGTTCCTGGGGGAGATAGCTTATTCCTTTCAGTGCCCTCCTGTACATAGGTAACTGTCCTATACTGATTCCGTCAATCCTTATATCACCGCTGTCAGGCCTTATGAGACCTGTAATCATATAGAAGGTCGTGGTCTTGCCGGCTCCGTTTGGTCCTAAAAGACCCACGATCTCGCCTGTGCTAACATAAAGGCCGAGGTTATTTACAACCTTCTTCCCTTTATATGTCTTTGTTAGCCCTATTGCCTCTAATATCATTAATGTTCCTTCTTGATTATGACCTTACTGTTTTCCACAATCGATCTGTCGTCATTCAGGAAATAGGTCATCTTTGTACCTGTAACGATGCTGCTACCTTCCATTGCCCTGGGTTCTCCTGTAAATATAACCTTTTCCTCACCGGCCAGATATATAGCGGAGTCTGATGTTATGACCCTTTCGCCCTTAATGAGTTTTATATGACCCGTTGCCTCAATCTTTGTTATCTTTCCTGTCTCTGTGTAATAGACAAGCATACTGTCAGAGTACAATGTCATATTTTCTGACTTAGCGATTACAGAGCCCTCAAAGAGGGCTGTTCGGGCCTTGTTATCAGCAGTAAGGGTCGTTGATGTTATTACGACAGGCCCCTTTGATCCAAGGAGTTTATCTTCACCAGTGGCTATTGAAAGAAATATAAAAATGTATACAACAGACAATAAAATGTTTTTTACCATGTTAGGATCCTCATAATAAGTTTAGACTCTTCCTGCAATCAAAAGAAAACTGCTCTTACATTTCTATGGAGTTTTAGTTTTTGTTCCTCTGTAGCTGAAAGGCCATAACCCTCTATACTGAACCTGCTTCCCCTCACTGCAATCTTTTGATCCGCTGTCAGGAGACCCTTCGCAGGGTTCCAGGAAAGCTCTTTCAACATAACTTCATAGCCCGT
>JBKBUA010000199.1:0-2366 GCA_046290845.1 Thermodesulfovibrionales bacterium | reverse complement strand
TTTTATTGTATACTCCCTGTAATGGAATATAGAGGCTGCAAGCACGGCATCGGCCTTTCCAATGACAATCCCTTCATAGAGATGCTCAAGATTGCCTGCACCACCAGAGGCAATAACAGGAATGCCCACTGCCTCAGCAACTGCCCTTGTGAGTTCGAGGTCATAGCCATCCTTTGTGCCATCCCTGTCCATGCTTGTAAGGAGTATCTCTCCTGCACCGAGTTCTTCCATGTATCTTGCCCACTCAACTGCATTTATTCCCTTTGGACGCCGTCCACCATGGGTATAGACCTCCCAAAGGATAGGTGAAGGGGTGAAGGGGTGAAGGGGTAAAGGGGAAAGGAGAAGCCTTTCGCCGAGTTCCTTTGATGATCTTAGCCATTGTGGTATTTCCTCTGTATCTCTTATCTCAAATCTTGAACCGTGTACTCTCTTTGCATCTATTGCAACCACTATGCACTGGCTTCCAAATCTCTGGGCTGCCTGTCTTACAAACTCAGGGTCATTAACTGCAGCAGTATTTATTGATACCTTATCACAGCCTGCATTCAATAAATCCCTTATGTCATCAAGGCTCTTTATGCCACCGCCAACAGTAAGGGGCATGAAGACATCTGAGGCTGTCCTTTCAACTACATCAAGGATGATCTTTCTTTTCTCATGAGAGGCTGTTATATCAAGGAAAACGAGCTCATCAGCACCCTGCTCGTCATAAAAAATAGCATTCTCCACAGGGTCTCCAGCATCCCTTAGATTTACAAAGGAGACGCCCTTTACAACCCTGCCGTCTTTTACATCAAGACATGGTATTATTCGTTTTGCAAGCATCTATTACCCTGCGATACAAGATGCACGATTCACGATACAGGATTTAGAATTTATTATGCCTTTCAATAACTGTCTCCCTGAAGTTATATATTTTTGAACCTAACCTTTCGTATCCCTCGGAAAGCTCTTGATAAATCTCTCCTTTGAGAGAATTTGTTTCGTAAAGCATTTCTAAATGTGCCTTTGTTTCATCGCAGGAGGCAAGGGCATAGGTTAAAAACTGGATAAATTCATTTTTATACTTTCTTCTTCCAAACCCTTCAACAATATTAGAAACTACAGACTTTGAAGACCTTCTTATCTGAGATCCTTCCTCGTACATCTCAAACCTTGGTAGATTGTTTAAGGTTATCATGTGAATTTTAACTGAGAGTTCCTTAGCCAATAAATATATTTCAAGGTCTCTATAGGATTGCATTTTCTCATCTTTCCTCTTAATATCATGCATCCTGTATCTTGTATCTTGTATCCCCCATCACTCATCACCCATCACGATCTTAATCGCCTCTTTCAAATCAATCGCCCCTGTATAAAGTGCCTTTCCCGTTATTACGCCATAAAGACCTTTTATCTCCTTGAGCCTTTTAATATCATCGATGGATGATACACCGCCTGAGGCAATGACAGGGATATTCACTGTCTCGACCATCTCCTTAATGGTTGGTATATTTGGTCCTGTGAGCATACCATCTCTTGAGATATCTGTATAGATTATACCCCAGACGCCATAGTCCTGCATCCTCAGGGCAAGTTCTGTTGCCTTGATATCTGTTGTCTCAACCCATCCCTTTATTGCAACCCTTCCATCCCTTGCATCTATACCAGCGATTATCCTCTCAGGGAATCTCTTACAGGCCTCTTTGACAAGCTCAGGCCTTTCAATAGCAACTGTCCCGAGTATCACCCTGTTTATTCCCAGTCCAAGGAGCATCTCAATCCTTTCCATATCCCTTATGCCACCACCAACCTCAATATCCAGAGTGACAGCCTTTCTTATCTCTTTGATACTCTCAATATTCTTCTGGTCACCTGTAAATGCCCCGTCAAGATCAACGATATGAATTAATCTTGCACCAAGGGACGCCCATCTCTTAGCCATCTCCACAGGATTATCGGAGTATTCAGTTGTGGCATCAGCCCTTCCCTGAAGGAGTCTCACACACTTACCGTTTTTTAAATCTATTGCAGGAATTATCAGCATGTATTAATATAACATATAAAGAAAGGCTACAGGCATGAGAAGGAGTATTGATAAATGGGCTATCCCTTAAAAAAAGACGGAGTTGAGAGATTTACCTGGCAGGACTATCTAACATGGCCTGAAGAGGAGCGGTGGGAAGTTATTGACGGAGAGGCTTATAATATGACTCCCTCTCCAACTTTTAGCCATCAAAGGTTAGTAGGAAATTTCTATTCAGCACTGAAGGATAAGCTAAAGGGAACACCCTGTGTTGTAGTAATTTCCCCTCTTGATGTCAAGTTTGACGAGTATAACTTCGTCCAACCCGATGTTCTCGTTGTATGCGATAGAAATAAGA
>JBKBUA010000198.1:0-2388 GCA_046290845.1 Thermodesulfovibrionales bacterium | reverse complement strand
ATCATGAAGACACCCCATGCGATTATTCAGTGTGAGAACTGCCACGGTCCTGCTATTGACCATCCTACAGAGCCACAAAAGCTGAAGATAGACAAATCCCGTGAACAGTGTCTTAGATGCCACTTCCCTTTACCATATCCAACGAGTGGAAGGGCAAATATAAGGGGTGTTGACCCTGAGAAACACAACCCTGGTATTGAATGTGTTATGTGCCATAATCCGCATAGCCCTTCATTGGGAGGAAAGAGATGATGACGAGGAGAGATTTTCTTAAAAATACTGCAAAAGGAGCAGCAGGCCTTGCCCTTTCTGCTGGATTAATAGAGATAATATCACCTGAAAGTATTTTTGCCTCAAAAGGGAATAAGACGAGATGGGTCTTTCTTGTTGATACATACAAGTGTGTTGGTTGTGGTCTCTGTGTAAAGGCCTGCAAGCTCGAAAATGAGATTCCCTATGATGCAAATGTCACGAGGACATGGGTCGAGAGGTATGTTAGAATGAAGGATGGTAAATTGTATGCTGACACTCCAAAGGGAGCAAGGGACGGCTTTATAACGAACAAGATCGACCTTGGTGCTCTCGGGACTCAGGATATAAAGAATGATGACATCCTGAAGGCCTTCTTTGTGCCGAAACTCTGTAATCAGTGTGAGAATCCTCCCTGCGTTCAGGTCTGTCCTGTTGGAGCTACCTATCAGGTGCCTGATGGTGTTGTCCTCGTTGACAGGAAATGGTGTATTGGCTGCGGTTATTGCATAATGGCATGTCCTTATGGTGTGAGATTCTTCCATCCTGTATATAAGACCGCAGAGAAATGCAATTTCTGCTATCACAGGATAACAAAGGGTTTGAAGACAGCCTGTGTCCAGTCCTGTCCCTTTGGTGCAAGGATGATAGGAAATATAAAGGATCCTAATGACCCTGTCACAAAGATAATAAAGACAGAGAGGGTAGGGGTGCTTAAGAGTGAGTATGGTACAAAACCGCAGGTCTATTACATTGGACTTGATGAGGAGGTAAGATAAGATGGAAGTTCATGGCGAGATATGGACGCTAAAGGAACTCTTTGTTACGCCGAATGAGTATATTTACTGGAGCATACAGATCGTTATGTATCCCTTTATGACAGGGCTGGTTGCAGGTGCCTTTGTCCTCTCTTCTCTGTATCATGTTTTTGGTGTCAAACAGTTAAAGGATATGGCAAGGTTTGCCCTTGTCTTTTCCTTTGCCCTTCTCTTTGCTGCACCGATGCCGATTATACTCCATCTCCAGCATCCCATAAGGGGATTTCATGTCTTGATGACCCCTCATTTTACCTCAGCCATCGCTGCCTTTGGAATAGTCTTCTTTTCCTATGGAGCTATCGTTGCCTCTGAGTTGTGGTTTCTTTACAGGAAACACTTTGTTGATATTGCCCTTCCACTGAAGAACAAGCCTAATAAGACCTTTGGTGAGTGGATTAAATTTATAATATTCTGTACTCTTACGCTCGGTGTTTATGATGTTAGTGAGGAAACCCTTAAGAGGGATGAGAAGGCGATTAAAGTTCTTGCGGGTCTTGGAATCCCTGTGGCCTGTTTCCTCCATGGATATGCGGGCTTTATCTTTGGTTCTGTTAAGGCAAATGCCCTCTGGATGACGCCCCTTATGCCTGTTATATTTATAATGTCTGCGATAGTTTCAGGAATTGCCCTCTGTATCCTCACCTATATCGTTACTATGGAGCTAAGAAAGTTACTCGTCACACGGAAGAAAACACCCTATCAACTATATCAGTCAAAGGAGGAGTTAAAGAGCGTCGAGATCAACGTAATAAAGATGACATCCCGGTATCTCCTCTTTTTCCTGATCTTTGCTATAAGCCTTGAGTTGCTTGACCTCGTCTTCAGGGGCTATACGGCTGTCAAGTCCTGGGATGTCTTGAGAAGCGTTATTTATGGAAAGGACTTTACGAATATATTCATCTTGCAATATGGTATAGGTAATCTTGTACCTTTCCTTCTCTTTCTTGCACCGGGCCTTACGATCAGAAGGACAGTCGTTGGTGTCTTGCTCGTCCTCTTCGGTGTCTTTATGATGAGGTGGAATGTTGTTATCGGTGGGCAGGCCTTCTCGCTTACCTTTGCTGGATATATGCACTACCATATTCCGATAATCCCCCATAACATCGAGACCTTTAAGGAAGGACTTTTCGGTGCTGCCTCAATATTTGTTGTGCCCTTTGTCCTTTTCTGGTTGTTCACAAAGATATTTCCTGTGTTCAACTTCAAGGCCGAACACTGAGATTATACTAAATATCCCTCGATGGGCAGATGTCTGAAAGGACACAACTCCTGTGGTCAGGCCTTTTTGCCTGGCATACCTTTCGACCATGAAGAATTAAGA
>JBKBUA010000001.1:49879-58440 GCA_046290845.1 Thermodesulfovibrionales bacterium | reverse complement strand
GTATTTAACCCTCACGTTGATAGAAATTCTTAAAACCTCTTGGTTATACGGAAGGCAATAAATTTGTGAATTGGTGGTGCCGGTCAATCGGAATCGCTTAGGTAATGGTGTTCTATCGGTATCGCAGACAAAATTTTTTCACCCTGTTGGTGAGCATATCGAACCGCGACAGCCTAAAAATAGGTTAATTTTTGCAACTTTTAGATTAAGATATCTGGCGTCCCCAGCGGGATTCGAACCCGCGTTACCGCCTTGAAAGGGCGATGTCCTGGGCCTGGCTAGACGATGGGGACATCATGTGCAAAACTGTTTATGAGCCGCGTTGGATTCGAACCAACGACCCACGCCTTAAAAGGGCGTTGCTCTACCTGCTGAGCTAGCGGCCCTTAAGATTATTAGCATACAATCTGGGACGCTGGCTTGTCAACCTTCGGGAATTTTAGAGAAAAATCCTCTTCTTTTTATTGGGTAAAAGATAGAGGGCCTTCTTTTGCAAGACATTAAGGTATAATGGCGTATTTTAATCCTTCCCCTCTTGAGAGTCTCTCGAAAACAGATGTTATCTCTGAAAGAGAGAAACGACCTGTTATGAGTCGTGAGGCCTTTATCCTCCCAAGGATCTCGGTTGCCCTTTTAACATCATCAGGCGTGAAATGAAAGACGCCCTTTATGCTAATCTCATCATAATGCAATCGGTGTGTGTCATAGCAGACCTCTGTGCCAGACTTAACACCTCCAAATAGAATCACCGTCCCTCCACGCCTCACATAGTTTATTGAGGCCCTCCAGACCTCTAACTGTCCTGTGCATTCAATGGCAATATCAACACCAAGGCCTTTTGTGAGGTCTCTGACAGCCTCATTGAGCCTGTTACTCTCGACTGTCAGGTCTGCACCAATCTTTTTTGCAAGGCCCAATTTTTCCTTTCTTCTCGCTGTGATAATCACCCTTAACCCCATCTTCTTTAATAAGAGCAGGTGGAGTAATCCAATAGGACCAGCCCCGATTATCAGTGCCGTATCACCTAGTTTACATCTTAAAGAGCTTATGGCATGGACAACACAGGATAGTGGCTCGAGAAATGCAGCCTCTTCAAAACTCAGGCCTTCTGGTTTGTGGTAAAGGTTCATTTTAACTATGTGAGATGGCAAGATCAGGTATTCCGAATAGGCACCAAGAACCTTTGTATTCATTATGTTTTCACATAGATTGTAAAGCCCTTTCTTGCAGTAGGGGCATCCCATACAGGGAGCACTATGAACAGCCATTATCTCATCGCCCTCTTTAAAACCCCTGACCCCTTTCCCTTTTTCGGCTATGATTCCTGAAAACTCGTGTCCGAATGGTCCTGGCATCGGTATCATTGGATGTCCCCTGAGATATGCCTTAAGGTCTGTCCCGCAGGTAAGGGCTGCACAAACCTTTATCAAGACCTCGCCTGTTATTGGATGAGGGATTTTAACCTCTCTTAATTCTATCAGGCCTGGCTTGACGAGAAAGGCCTGAAGCATTCAAATATCCAGTCTGCCACCGAGGAACTGGCCTGTTATGGCAGCAACTATGAAGAGCGGAATATACCTGAAGTCAAGATTTGAGAGAAGCCTTGCCGCAACTATCACAGGGATCGGCAGATGTATATAAAGAAACCATTTGACAGAGAATCTCTTAGCCTTTCTCCTATAATACCCAAAGGGCAGGTTAATAAGGAATGTAAGAATGAAAACTGTTATAATCAGTGCTATTCGTGGAAGATGCTCTACCATATAAAAAGTTAACCTATACGAAGAGATTAAGTCAAATTCTATTCTATTCGAACTCCTGGATGTTATAATTGAAGATAATGGTTCACATTGAGATAAATCTCGAGGGATTAAACCCGGTTGTTTCTGAAAGGATAAGACCCTTCTTCGAAGATATTCTTGCAAAGTCCACGAACAACATACACTCCATTCACATTGTTGGTAGTGCTGTTACACCTGATTTCAACAAGGATAGATCTGATATAAACTCTCTAATAATCCTTAATAAGATGAGCCTGGACATTATTGAGTTCCTTGCCCCCCTTGGGAAAAGGTATGGCAAAAAGAGGATCGCCGCTCCCTTGATTATGACAGTGGAATACCTACAGAGGTCCCTCGATGTATTCCCTGTAGAGTTCCATGATTTTCGATTGATACATAAAACCATTGCTGGTGAGGACATATTAAAAGGGCTTCAGATAAAGAAAGAAAACCTGAGGCTTCAGTGCGAGAGGGAGATAAAGGCAAGGCTTTTAGGTCTCATTCAGGGATACATCTCCTCTACCGGAGACAGAGAACTGATCACCTCTACCCTTATAAGGTCATTCACGGGCTGTATCCCCCTTTTGAGGGCAATCATATATCTGCTCGGAAAGGAGCCTCCCATCTTAAGGACAGATGTGATAAAGGCGTTCAAGGAGGTCTCGGTTGACTTCAGTGTTTTTGAAGAAATGGCATTGTTGAGGAATAAACAGATTAAGCCTTCAATAAGAGAACTCAATCGGCTCTTTGAGCGATATCACGATTCCCTCGAAGAATTGAGCAAGATAATAGATGAACTTCACCTTTAGGTTAAAAGACAGCAGACAGGAGTCATTCGACTGTTTTATATACTCTATCTTTTTTGTTCTGTCTTTGTTCTGCTCTTTTTCCTTTGCCGCCACCCCTGAGCCCCCTCCTGTCCCGACCAATTATGTAGTTGACCTTGCAGGGATTATTGAAGATGTCGCCGAGGCACAGCTAAACTCTTATCTCAAGGAACTCGAACAAAAGACTACGGCACAGGTTGTTGTCCTCACAATTCAGACCCTCGAGGGAGAAGATATAGAGAGTTTCTCCCTGAGAATTGCTGAGAGATGGAAGCTGGGACAGAAAGGCAAGGACAACGGGCTTTTGATAACTGTTGCCATACAGGACAGGAGATATAGATTTGAAGTGGGCTATGGTCTGGAGGCTATATTGCCCGATAGCCTTGTTGGCTCTATAGGGAGACAATATCTTGTACCATATTTCAGGAAAGGTGAATACACAACAGGGATTGTTAAAGCTGTCGAGGCTGTAGTTTCTGTAATAGCAGAAAATCAAGGGGTTGAAATATCGAAACTGCCCCAGATTACCATTAAACAGCAAGACAGGATAAAGAAAGGACATCGTGTTTTTAACATAGCAATTAGCATTTTTATCTTTATCTTGATAGTATATTTATTTATTAGGTATCCGAGGCTTCTCCTCTTATTACTACTGAGTTCTTCTGGTAGTAGAAGGGGCGGATGGTCAGGGGGTGGTGGATTTGGTGGTGGCGGAGGCGGCTTCGGTGGTGGCGGCGCATCAGGGAGATGGTAGAATATATTAAACCTTAGATTAACGGAGGTTTCTGATGACTAACGGATTAAAGATTACATTTGCAGTTGTTGGAGCAATTGTATTAATCGGCATTATTATTGTTGGATGGGGAGTAGGTCAGTACAATAAGGTTGTGGCCATGGATGAGCAGGTAAAGGCACAGTGGGCACAGGTTGAAAACCAGTTAAAGAGGAGATATGACCTCATTCCAAATCTCGTCGAGACTGTAAAAGGCTATGCTAAACATGAAAGGGAGATATTTGAGAATATCGCAGAGGCAAGGACAAAATACTTTAAGGCCCAGACCACTGCTGAAAAGATAAGGGCATCCAATGAATTAGAGACTGTTCTCTCAAGACTTCTCTTATTAAGGGAGGCCTATCCTCAGCTAAAGGCGAATGAGAATTTCTTGAAACTTCAGGATAGCCTGGAAGGAACAGAAAACAGGATATCTGTAGAGAGAAAGCGGTATAACGAGGCTGTCCAGGCGCTTAATACATACAGAAGGACTGTCTTTGGAAGAATCTTTTCTGCGATAGCAGGTGTTGGCGAGGCAACATATTATGAAATTCCTGCTGCTGAAAAGGAAGCGCCAAAGGTTAGGTTTTAGAATAGACGCGCTAATCTCCTAACCACCTTCAGGTTTCTCAGGTCATCCTCGTCGTTTTCTTTTGGTGTCTCGAGGATAACAGGTACATTTGAGAGGAAGGGGTTGTTCAATAATGTCTCGAACCCCTTTTCTCCTATGCTTCCCTTTCCGATATGTTCATGCCTGTCAACCCCGCTGCCAAAGGCCTTCTTAGAATCATTAAGATGAAGGAGTTTCAGTCTGTCTAATCCGATCTCCCCTTTTATCTCATCAATCAGTGCTGTTACCCCTTCATCACAAGATATATCATACCCTCCCTGAAAGGCATGGCATGTGTCGATACAGATGCCACCAATTGATTTGTTATTAAGACTTTTTATGATTCTGGCAAGTTGATGAATCCTCGATGTAAGATCCCCCCTTTCTCCAGCAGTGTTTTCGAGTAACAGTTTTGACCTGTAATTCCTCTTAAGAGACCTTTTTAGGTTTTTTATAATCCTTTCCAGTCCTGCCTTTTCAGAATCAGAGGCACTTCCTGGGTGGAGGACGAGGTAGTCAGCCCCTAGCTCATCGGCAATTTCCATCTCTTTAGACAAAAGTTCAACAGATTTTTCAGCCACTACTTTATTGGATGATGCCAGATTTATCAAGTATGATGTATGGATATAAACAGGAGATATATCATAAAGAGAGCGCAGCCTCCTGAAATCCTGAATCTCCTCCTTTGTTATCTTTCTCAAAGCCCACGATCTCGGACTATGGGAAAAGATCTGTACAGTGTTGCAGCCCAATCTTCTGGCCCTCTCAATCGAAAGGTAAATACCTCCAGCAATTGATGTGTGAACACCTATTCTCCTGACACCTTCTGACATAGCTACAGTGTTCTATATGGTATAATAAATAATCTTTTTAATTCCTCAATTATTTTTAGTGTAATGAATAATAATTATTCTATTGGAATAGACCTGGGCGGTACAAATCTGAGGATTGCCCTTGTCTCTGAGGAAGGGAAGGTTATCAAGAAGATAAGAGTTCCCTCAGGAGATAAGGTAGTCGCGTCCCTTTCAGATTCTATTGCTCAGATTATTAATAATAATGTTGTAGGCATAGGGATCGGCGTCGCAGGTCTTATTGATCGTGTTAAGGGTGTTGTGCTAAGGTCTCCGAATCTTCCCTCAATTGAAGGCGTTGAGGTTACGGAGATACTAAAAGAGAGGTTTAAGGTTCCTGTAATGATAGAGAATGATGCCAATGTTGCAGCCCTTGGTGAAAAGTGGCTCGGTGCTGGAAGGGAATTCAGGGATTTCGTACTTCTGACCCTCGGCACAGGCATAGGCGGTGGGGTTATTTATGAGGGTAGATTGCTGAATATTTCAGCAGAGATAGGACATATGGTTATACTTGCCGGCGGGACAAAGTGCTCATGCGGAAACCTCGGCTGCCTCGAGACCTATGCCTCAGCGAGGGCGATACTGACAAATGCTATTAAAGCCCTTGAAGAAGGATCTGAAAGTTCCTTGAGAAAACTCTATGAAGGCAATTTCTATAAGCTTTCAGCAGAAGATGTGTATAACATGGCCCTTGATGGAGATAGTCTATCGAGGGATATCCTCAGGGAGGCAGGAAGGTATTTAGGCATAGGTATATCGAATGTTGTTAATATATTTAGCCCCGAGGCAGTAATACTTGCAGGAGGTCTTGCAGGGGCATGGAATATATATGTTCAGGAGGCCATAAGAGAGGCGTCCAGGAGATGTTTTAAAGAACTTTTTGATAAAACAAAGGTCTTACCATCAACCCTTAAGGATGATGCAGGCATCTTAGGTGCTGCCTGCCTTGCATTTACATGCCAGAAAAGATAAGAAATTTTTCGATAATCGCCCATATAGACCACGGAAAGTCAACCCTCGCTGACAGGCTTCTGGAATTTACAGGCGCCTTGAGTTCGAGGGAGATGATGGAGCAGGTCCTCGACTCAATGGACCTCGAGAGGGAGCGGGGCATTACAATTAAGGCTCATGCAGTTAGGCTTAATTACAGGGCAAAAGATGGGAATGATTATATATTAAATCTCATTGATACCCCTGGTCATGTCGATTTCTCTTACGAAGTATCGAGGAGTCTTGCCTCCTGTGAGGGTGCCCTTCTCGTTGTAGATGCAACACAGGGGGTTGAGGCGCAGACTGTTGCAAATACCTATCTGGCCATTGAGAACAATCTCGAGATAATCCCTGTTATCAATAAGATAGACCTTCCTTCTGCTGAGCCTGAAAAGGTGAAGGAGCAGATTGAAGATATATTAGGCATTGATAGCTCTGAGGCGATACTTGCAAGCGCAAAAGAGGGGATAGGAACAGAGGAGATACTTGAGGCTATAGTAAAGAGGATTCCACCACCATCAGGGAGTGAAAAAAACCCTCTCAAGGCTTTGATCTTTGATTCCTGGTTCGATAATTATCAAGGCGTTATAGTTCTCGTGAGGCTTTTTGACGGAAAGATCAGAAAAGGGACCAGGATTAGACTCATGAGTTCAGGAAAGGAGTTCGAGGTCTCAGAGGTTGGAGTATTCACACCAAAGATGAAAAGTGTGAATGAATTATCCGCTGGCGAGGTGGGTTACATAATAGCAGGGATAAAGAAGGTCTCTGATACGAGGGTAGGAGACACGATTACTGATGCCCTAAATCCAGCCTCAGAACCCTGTCCTGGATACAGGGAGATAAAGCCAATGGTCTTCTGCGGTCTTTATCCAGTGGAAAGCCAGCAGTATGAAGACCTTAAGGATGCCCTCGAGAAATTGAGGTTAAATGACTCTTCCTTCAATTTCGAACCCGAGACCTCAACAGCCCTCGGTTTTGGCTATAGATGCGGTTTTCTCGGACTCCTCCACATGGAGATAGTTAAAGAAAGGCTCGAAAGAGAATTCGGTCTTAATCTCATAAGTACCGCTCCAACCGTTGTTTACAGAGTTACTGATTCTAAGGGGAAGATATCTTTCATCGAAAATCCCACATCCCTGCCTGACAGGTTTGAGATGATTGAGGAACCCTTTGTTAAGGTTACTATCTTTGTGCCGCAAAACTATATCGGCCCTATCCTCGAACTCTGTCAGGAGAAAAGGGGCATCCAGAAGGAATTCAGTTACATCGGGAAAGAAAGGATTATGGTTGTTTATGATATGCCTCTTAATGAGATCTTATGGGATTTCTATGATAGGTTAAAATCTCTATCAAAGGGTTATGCCTCAATGGATTATGAATTCTCAGGATACAGGGAATCGGATCTCATAAGGCTCGATATACTAATAAATAAGGAACCTGTTGATGCCCTTTCCTTGATTGTTCACAGGGAAAAGGCATATTATAAAGGCCGACAGATTGTTGAGAGGTTGAGAGAGGTGATACCGAGACAGCTCTTTGAGGTGGTTATTCAGGCTGCTATTGGGAGCAAGATAATTGCCAGGGAAAGCATAAAACCTTTAAGGAAGGATGTTCTGGCAAAATGCTATGGCGGTGATGTGACGCGAAAGAGAAAACTTCTTGAAAAACAGAAGGAAGGCAAAAAGAGGATGAAGCAGATTGGCAGGGTAGAGATCCCTCAGGAGGCCTTTCTATCTGTCCTTGAGGTCAAGGGTTAGTGTTTGAGATGGGCTTTAATCGATTCGACAAGCTCACGATGTATCGGTTCGACAAGCTCACGATGTAATCGAACTCAACATAAGAAAGGAGGAGCATTAACGATAGTGAAAAAGACAAAAAAAGAGATAATATGGGAATATGCAAAGGCAATTGGAACTGCCCTTTTATTAGCCCTTTTCATCAGGGCCTATTTTATCCAGGCCTTTAAGATACCATCGGGTTCCATGATACCAACGCTTCTCATAGGAGACCATATACTTGTAAATAAATTTATCTATGGTACAAAGTTGCCCTTCTCTGATAAGAGGATTCTGGTCTTCAGAAAACCACAGAGGGGTGATATAATAGTCTTTAAGTATCCTGAGGACCCGAGTCGGGACTTCATTAAGAGGGTCATAGCTGTTGAGGGCGATGTGATCGAATCGAGGAATAAGGTTGTTTATGTGAATGGACAGCCTGTGAAGGAGCCATATATTCAGCATACTGATAACCTGATGAGACCAGGAGGGGTTGAACCGAGGGATAATTTCGGCCCCTACATAGTGCCAAAGGGGAAGTATTTTATGATGGGTGACAATAGGGATCAGAGTTATGACAGCAGATATTGGGGCTATGTTGACATAAAGGAGATAAGAGGTAAGGCACTTATAATCTACTGGTCCTGGGATGGTAAGAGACACCTACCGAGGCTCGAAAGGATAGGCAAGTTGATAAGATGAAAGGCTTATCAAGCAAGAGGGGATTTATCAAACCAGTTCTCTGCCTTCTGATCCTTGCCTTTTTAATCTATGCAGGTTTTCAGTTTGGGATCCCCTACTACAGATATTCTGCCTTTAAGGATGAGGTGAAGGAACTTGCCATGGTTGGTCTCGGTAATACAGAAAAGGTCAAAACGGATGTGTATGAGGCGGCAAAATCTCTCAAGATACCTATAGAAAAAGAAAATATAGAGGTTACGAAGAGAGGGGAAAC
>JBKBUA010000001.1:40644-49779 GCA_046290845.1 Thermodesulfovibrionales bacterium | reverse complement strand
TTCAATAGAAGGGCGTCCGGGGGGACTATGAGTGTCAGATCAGATATAATCTCGAATGACGCCGAGATAGGAGACAGCATATCTATTAATGGCGTATGCCTGACCGTTACAGAGAAAAAGGGTCCTGTTCTTTCCTTTGACATATCTTACGAGACGCTGCGCTCAACAAATCTCGGTCAATTAAGAAAGGGTGACAGGGTAAATCTTGAGCCAGCCCTTAGACCTGACGGAAAGCTGGGTGGCCATTTTGTTACAGGCCATGTGGATGGTATTGGTATAATTAAGTCAAAGGAAACTCTCGGTGATGCCCTCAAGATTGTTATTTCTGCACCTAAAGAGATAACAGGTCTTCTCGTTGAAAAGGGATCAGTTGCTATAGATGGCATAAGCCTTACAGTGGTTGATGTGTCTGACAGGGAATTCTCTGTTGTCATAATCCCACATACAGAAAAGGTTACGACGATAGGCTTAAAAAATGTCGGTGATACAGTAAATCTTGAGGCTGATATAATAGGTAAGTATGTTGCAAAATTTTTAAAAAAGGATGAAAGTAAAGATAAGGGCTTGCTCGATATGCTGACAAAAGCAGGGTTTATATAGCTGAAGGCTGAAGAATATAGGCTATAGGCTAACGCGTAGGCTATAAACTGTATCTCTTCAGCCTAAAGCCTTAAGCCTAAAGCCTTTTGAAGGAGGTTGTTTCGATGCAAAAGTATAAATTCAATACAATCGATGAGGCTATTGAAGATATAGCCAAGGGGAAGATGGTTATCCTTGTTGATGATGAAGACAGGGAAAATGAAGGAGATCTATGCATGGCTGCTGAGAAGGTCACGCCTGCGGCTATAAACTTCATGGCAAAGTATGGAAGGGGTCTAATATGCCTCTCCCTCACCCCCCAGAGGGTAGAAGAGTTGAAGTTACAGATGATGACAGATGAAAATACCTCTTCCTTTGGTACTGCCTTTACAGTCTCGATTGAGGCAAAAAAAGGCGTTACAACAGGCATATCCGCTGCTGACAGGGCAACGACTATCCTCACTGCCATTGACCCCAAGACCAAACCTGAAGACCTTGCAAAGCCTGGTCATGTTTTTCCCCTCAGGGCCAAGCCAGGAGGAGTGCTTCAAAGGGCTGGCCAGACAGAGGGTTCTGTGGACCTTGCTCGACTTGCGGGGCTTTATCCAGCAGGTGTTATCTGTGAGATCATGAATGATGACGGGACGATGGCGCGGGTACCCGAATTGATGGAATTTGCAAAGAGGCATAACCTCAAGATAATCACTGTAAAGGACCTTATTAATTACAGGATCAGGACAGAGAGGTTTGTTAGAAGGATCGCCGATGTTAAATTACCAACTGATTTTGGTGAATTCAGGGCAATTGCCTATGCAAGCGACCTTGATCCTAACATCCACATAGCACTGGTTAAGGGAGAGATAAAGGACGAACCGATACTTGTGAGGGTCCATTCCGAGTGTCTTACAGGAGATGTCTTCTCATCAAAGAGGTGCGATTGTGGTGAACAGCTCCATAAGGCAATGGAGATGGTTGACAGGGCAGGTAAAGGAGTAATCCTTTATATGAGGCAAGAAGGTCGCGGTATAGGCCTTGCTAATAAGTTGAAGGCATACGAACTTCAGGATAGGGGGTTTGACACTGTTGAGGCGAATCTGAAACTCGGGTTCAAGCCTGACCTCAGGGATTACGGGATAGGTGCCCAGATACTCCTTGACCTGGGTGTCAGGAGAATGAAACTCATGACCAACAATCCGAAGAAGATCGTAGGTCTCGAAGGTTATGGATTGAAGGTGGTCGAGCGTGTCCCCATCGAGACAAGGCCCCATGAAGGCAATATCATTTATCTGAAGACCAAGAAGAAAAAACTCGGTCATATGCTTGATAATGTATGAGAGGTGGGAAAATGAAAATATCGAAAAAAACTATTTCTGAAGAAATCCATCCCTTCTGGGGATCATCCTTTATAAAGGGTATCCCCCTCGAGATCGAGAAGATAAGCGAGGCTCTTGGTCTTGAACTCGAATACACTATAAGTCAGCCTCAACTTATTGACGGCGATGCCTTAAAGGCGGGAAGAGTTGTTTTTGTAATCAATAAGAGACCGTGGTTTCTTAAGGAAACATATTGTCTATACGGCCTATATGAAGAGGGTATCCTGAAGGGTTTCGTCGGTAAGGTGAAGGACCGTGAGATCAGGACATTAAAAGACCTCGGTTCGATAGATGATTTAAAGAAGGGGAATCATTATTTATATAAATGGGTGCAGTCTCTTGTAAAAATGACCTGCGATAAGATATGAATGAAACATGAATCATGATTAAGGAAAATGGCCCTGAGGATGTTGCCTTTTTGAGGGCAGAGGTGAAGAGGCTTAGAAAGGCCCTGAGAGACTTGACCCCTTCATTGGAGATACTACTCAGGAGAAGAGGGTTTAAGGTATACAAAAAGGAACCTCGTGATGATCTCCTTATCCCGATGGATAAATATATTGATGACTATTATAGATTGCTTCATAAATATTCCTTCAGGCTCTTTCTGAGGGATGTGATAAAGCATCAGGATGGATTTACCATGAGAGATGTAACGCGTTATGCAACGACAGAAGTCACAGAAGACTATATAAATGTTCTCCTCGATTTTAGCCTTATTGAGAAGACATCGGTTCGACAGGCTCACGATGTAGAGGAGAGATATCGTCTAATAAAAAGGCCCATTAAGAGCTTTGGCCCAACCCTCGAGTGGTTTATGGCAGAGACACTAAAAAGGGAGTTTGAGGCCGATACGATATGGGGTGTGAGGTTCAAGAGACCGGTTGTTGGAGGAGATTACGACCTCATCTCAAAGATAAATGGTTCAATCCTTTACATGGAGATCAAGTCGTCACCACCAAAACAGATCTATGACAGAGAGGTAGCAGCCTTCTTAAACAGGATAACAGACCTCAAACCCGAGATCGCTATCTTTTTCATGGACACGGAATTGAGAATGAAGGATAAGATAGTTCCAATGTTTGAGGATGAATTTAAAAAGAGGTCTGCTGAGGCCCGTTCCGCAATCCTCAGTCAGCCTGATAAGATCGAGATCAAAAGGATTGAAAAGGAACTCTTTCAGATTGAAGGTAAAATCTTTATAATAAATGCAAAGGAAAGCATAGTGAATAATCTTGAAAGGATTTTGAGTTTTTATTTCAAGGGTCATGGCCGGAATAATTAACATATGTGCCGTCTGTGCCTGGAGGGCGACCTGTCAGAAAAAATTCTCTGTCTCGGGAAGGTCAATGCACTGTCCTGATTTTGTGAGGGACGTGACTATTATAGAAGAACCTTCTGAAAATCTTGGTGAAAAGGAGGAAAAGAAAGAAGATGAACGTCGGGAGGCTTAAAGGAATCATTACAATTGTTGATGATACTATAAGGATCGATGATGTTACTGCACTTCGAAAGGCCATGGATGAACTTATATATGAGGCTGTCTTCGAACCTGATGATGAAAAAAGGAAGTCATACTTTATCTTTATTAAGGAGATCGCAAAGGCAGCAGGTGCAATACCCTCTTCTATTCAAGGCCTCTATGAGGAGATGGGAAGGAACTATCCTAACTTTACAGTGCCAGCTATAAATATAAGGGGCCTTACCTATGATGTGGCGAGGGCAATCTTCAGAAAGGCTATCGAGATGGATGTCGGGGCCTTTATCTTCGAGATAGCTCGCTCCGAGATTGGATATACAAAGCAAAGACCCCTCGAATACTCAACCGTTGTGCTTGCTGCCGCAGTAAGGGAAGGATTTTCTGGTCCTGTATTTATTCAAGGAGACCATTTTCAACTTGTCAGGAAAAACTTTATCTCCGATCCTGATGCCGAGACAGGTTATGTTAAGGGTTTGATTAAGGAGGCAATAGAGGCCGAGTTCTACAATATTGACATAGATTCCTCAACCCTCGTTGACCTCGATAAGCCTACTATTAAGGAACAACAGAGGCCTAACTTCGAAAAGACAGCAGAACTTGCAGAATATGTGAGGGGTCTGCAGCCTGAGGGTATTGATATTTCTATAGGCGGTGAGATCGGAGAGATAGGCGGTAAGAACAGCACACCTGATGAATTGAGGGCCTATCTCGATGGATTCAAAGAGACCTTTAAGGGAAGAAAGGGACTTAGCAAGTTGAGCGTACAGACAGGGACATCCCATGGTGGCGTCGTCCTTCCTGATGGAAGTTTAGCTAAGGTTAAGATAGACTTCGAGACCTTAAGGATACTTTCTGATCTGGCAAGAAAGGAATACGGTCTCTCAGGTTGTGTCCAGCACGGTGCCTCTACTCTTCCCGAGGAGGCCTTTAATATGTTCCCTGAAACAGGAACATCAGAGGTGCACCTCGCTACAGGTTTCCAGAATATAATTTACGACAGCAAGCATTTACCAGGAGAATTCAGGAAAGAGGTATATGATTTCATAAAGAGCGAGTATGCAAAGGAATGGAAGGAAGGTCAGACAGAGGAACAGTTTATCTATAGCACGAGGAAGAAAGGTTTTGGGCCGATAAAGAAGAAGTGGTGGGACCTTCCCCCTGAGGTTAAGGAGCCTATAATGAAGGAGCTTGAGGAGAGATTTGCCCTTCTCTTTAATAGATTGAGGGTTGAAAGGACAACTGATATAGTGAGAAAGACCGTTAGACCTGTAATCGTAAAAAAGGATCTACCAAAAGGGGTGGCTGTATAGTTATGAAACTCAAATACCTATTAACCCATCTGAATAACCCCAGGAGATTATTCATATGAAAGAGGTCCTTGCCATAGTTGTCGGTGGAGGACCTGCCCCGGGCATTAATGGTGCTATTAGTGCTGCCACGATTGAGGCGATAAACAGTGGTCTCAGTGTGATAGGTGTTAAGGGTGGGTTTAAGAGCCTTTTTGAGGGGAAAAGGAATAACATTGTCCCCCTAACTATAGGGGATGTATCGAGGATTCATACACAGGGCGGCTCTATCCTCGGGTCCTCCCGCGAATATCCTGATAAGGTAAAAGAGAGATTCAGGGTACTTATGAGAACCTTCAAGACATTTAAGGTTCGTTATCTCATAACAATAGGTGGTGATGGAACATCTTTCATGGCCCGATGGATTGAAAGGGAGGCAAAGGGAACAATCTCGGTCGTTCATGTCCCGAAGACGATTGACAATGACCTTCCCCTTCCAGGTGGCATGCCTACCTTTGGCTACGAGACGGCAAGGCACTATGGGGTGGAGATTATAAAAAACCTCATGGAAGATGCAAAGACCATGGGAAGGTGGTACTTTATCACCACGATGGGAAGAAATGTAGGCCACCTTGCCCTCGGCATTGGAAAGGCCTCGGGAGCCACGATAACCCTAATACCTGAAGAATTTCAGGAGGACAGGATAAGTATAAAGAAGATTGCTGATCTGCTCGAGGGTTCTATAATAAAAAGGCTCTCAATGGGAAAAGGACATGGTGTGGCAATAATTGCAGAGGGTATTGCAGATAAACTCGATTTCCATGAACTATCGAAATATGAGCACCTCGAAAAGGATGAGACCGGGAGGGTGAGGCTTTCCCAGATACAACTCGGTAGGATTGCAAAGGAATTCGTCAGAAAAAGCCTTAAGGAAAGAAATATAGAGATTACTATCGTTGATAAGAATATTGGCTATGAATTAAGGGCAGCAGATCCTATCCCCTTTGATATTGAATATACAAAGAATCTGGGTTACGGTGCGGTGAAGTTTCTCCTTCGTGGAGGCAGCGGGGCAATGATAACTATCTATGAGGGAAGGCTTAACTCTGTACCCTTTGCAGACATGTTCAATCCTGATACAGGCAGGATAAAGATAAGAACAGTAGATATTACTTCTGAGCCCTATGAGGTTGGCAGGAAATACATGATAAGACTCGAAAAAGAAGACTTTAATCCTTCCATCCTGAAAAAACTCGCCAGGGCAGCAAACATGTCGTCATCAAGTTTCAGAGAGAGGTTTGGTTATCTCTTTGATGCAAGGAACTGTAAATAATTATGGCTAACCTCTTTATAGGATGCAGCGGATTTCTTTATGAACACTGGAAGGATCTATTCTATCCCAAAGAACTTCCTCAGAAAAGATGGTTTGAGTATTATTGCAGTAAATTCCGCACCGTTGAATTGAATGTTACATTTTACAGAGTCCCTGATAAAGAGACCTTCCACAAATGGTATGGAGAGACACCTGCAAACTTCAAGATTTCCCTTAAAGGGAGCAGGTTTATTACCCATGTTAAAAAATTGAGGGCCTCGGCAGAGCCCATCGATGTCTTTTTATCCCGAGCCTTATCCCTGAAAGAAAAGCTCGGTGTTATTCTCTGGCAACTACCACCTGGTCTAAAGGCTGATTTGAGACGGCTCGAGGAATTCCTCGAAAATCTCAGACCTTACAATGTGAGAAGCACCTTTGAGTTCAGGGATGAGTCATGGATAAATAAGAGCGTTATCTCACTTCTCGAAAGGGAAAACGCTGCCCTCTGCATGGCTGACTGGCCTGAGTTTTTGAATGACCTTCCTGTTACAGCCGACTTTGTATATATAAGGAGACATGGAGAGGGAGGCAGTTATGCAACCTGTTACAGCCCAAAGCAATTAAAGGCCGACGCAACGAGGATAAGAAAATATCTTAAAGAAAAAAAGGATGTCTACATCTATTTCAATAACGACGCCTTCGGGTACGCCCCCAAGAATGCCCTCGAGCTGATGGAATTGCTGAAAAAGCAGCTTTAAAAGAACCTTAAGACACTCATAAACAAATTTACTAAAGGGATGATGAAATAGTTAGCTATCCCTGTGGCTATGAGTATAATTACGATTATAAATCCAAAGGGTTCGATCCTGCTAAGTGAGATTGCCTGTTTGTGTGGTAGAAGTCCAACGAGTACCCTGCCGCCATCGAGGGGTGGGATTGGTATTAAATTAAAGGCAGCTAAGACAACATTAATCGTGATACTTGCCTTCAGCATGAGGGCGACGGGAATAAGGGTCTTGCTTGCCATGGTCTCGGGCAGGAGAACTGACAGGGGAAGGATGAGGAATCTCAGTAACATGATACTGAGAACTGCGAGGAGGAGATTCATTATGGGACCTCCTGCTGCTGTTATGGCCATCCCCTTTCTCGGATTCCTGAAATTCATCGGATTTACAGGAACGGGCTTTGCGTAACCGAACACAAATTGTCCATTTGTAAAAATCAATAGCATTAAGGGCATGATTATTGTACCGAATAGGTCAATGTGTGCAAAGGGATTAAGGGTAAGCCTTCCGAGCATCTTCGCTGTAGGGTCACCGAGCCTGCTGGCTATAAATCCATGGGATAGTTCATGGAAGGTTATAGCCACAAGGACAGGAAGTGCTGATAAGGCTAATTGCCTCAGTATATCTGCTGTTTCCAAGACCTTCTCTTAGATTGGATGTAGTATCTTGTCTATGACCGTTCTTGCCACAACGAGAGGGTCTATGAAGGAACTTTCCATATCATGCTCTATATCCCTCTTATTAGATAAATAGGTTATACGATCCTGCATCCTGTTTCTCAAGAACTGTAAATATTCAGGGTCTCTCGTTGGTTTATACTTCTTATCAAAGTCGTTGCCAAAGAGTTCGTTCCCATTCTTTGGTATCATGAGTCCTGGGAAGACCTTCCATTCTCTCCATTCTATCTTTCCCCTTACCATTTGGGTGACGATGGAAAGAGACAGTTCTTTCGGAATATCGATCTCCCTACCTGGTAGTCCAAAGGCATGGGTATTCATTATGTAACATTCTGTGCCGAGTTTAAAGAGTTTCCTGAATTGCTGGCAGTCCACTGTCAATGGATGTACCCTGAAGGGGTTTGCAAAGGGTTCTATAACGAGTTTTTCCAGTTCTTCTTTTGGTACATTTTCAACACCCTTTGCCCTCATGGTGCTTAAGGATGCCCCCATTGCAACGGCGAGACCAATATCAGAGATCTTGCAGATCGGCGGAAGGGAAGGGTCCTTCTGCAACCATATGACCTTACCAGGCCTCTTGCAGGAGACATCGTGGTTGAACATATCACGGGATTTTATGCACCTGCCGTTATCATTTCGGATATCCTTAGCAACTATTAACCTGCTACCGTCAGGGAGTTCTGTTATACCAACATTCTGAGCGGAATAGAAGTATTTTATAATGGGATCGTTGAATTCGACTGCATCTGTTTTGTCGAAGAGGCTCGGTTCCAGCGCCACAGATACATCATTCTCAAGGTCGATCAGGAAGGCATCATCATGAATGACCGTAACCTTTTCATCCTTTGTTAATGTCCCCGCATGGTCATGGCTGTTCGTTATTGAGGATTTACCCGATCCACTCAGGCCAAACACCGCAATAGGGGGATGTTTACCGATCTTTTTTATTCCACCATGGCAGGCAACCATGTTGTGTCTCACACCTATTGTCCATGCCAGTGTAAGCGTTCCCTTTTTTCTTTCTCCAAAATATCTTAATCCGAGTATGGCAATACAGTTTTCATCCTCGTCAATTATCACGAGACCATGGGGAAACTCAGGATGTGACCATTCAGGATCAGCGAAAACCAATATATCAGGCTCATCCAACGGTCTCGAATCATGATACATCTTTATCCATGGATTCATCCAGGGAGTAAAATTAAATCCCCAATCAAGCATATTCTTAGCGTCCGTCACAGGGCTCAGAAGATGGGCCTTAACCATGAAATCAGGATGAAGCCCCACAATCGCCTCAAGCCAGAGACCTTCTCTCCTGTTGAACTGATATATTGCCTCACCCAGTATCTTGAGATACTTATCCCTGTCCTTTCCCATCTTCCTGACGAGTCTCCTTGCCCTTGCGGTGCGACCTACTATGCCGCCGTCATTTGAAACAAGAACCTTTGCGTCCTTTGGGAGATCAAATTGTTCAGGTTTATAAAGGGGATGTGATGTAGTGACAACCTCGGGCTGTTTTAAAGCGAGGTTGTAAAGCTCAGACATTGTAGTTTTTCTGACAGAATTGGCATAGAAGGCGCTTTCAATCATCGCCCTCCACGGTGAAGCAGGTATCTTATGAACAGTAGCCATTCTTCTTCTCCTCA
>JBKBUA010000001.1:31241-40546 GCA_046290845.1 Thermodesulfovibrionales bacterium | reverse complement strand
TATTATGTCAGATTGCATATAAAAAGGTAAAGAATGATATAATATAAAAAATGTCTGCTGTAGTGATTATACCTGCCCGCTATAATTCTACCCGATTCCCGGGAAAGCCCCTTGCCCCCTTAAAGGGTAAACCATTGATTCAGCATGTATATGAGGGCTGTCTGGGGGCTATGCTGCCCGTAGATGTTATTGTTGCCACAGATAGCGAGACCATCTTTGAGAAGGTTCTCTCCTTTGGTGGAAAGGCAATGATGACATCTTCTGGACATTCATCAGGTACTGACAGGGTTGCTGAGGTGGCTTCCTTAATGGATTATGATATAATTGTGAATGTTCAGGGAGATGAACCCCTAATTAGGCCGCAAATGATAGACGATGTTATTGAACTTCTCTCTGATAGTAGGGCAGGTATGGGAACGTTGGTGAGGAAAATAAAAGACCCTGAAGAAATAATAGACCCAAATGTTGTAAAGGTTGTATTTGATAAAGAGAATTTTGCCCTGTATTTCTCGAGGTCTCCGATACCCTATTACAGGGATATGTTTGAGGCTATAGGTTCTGGGTTATGGGATATGGGTGAGAGAAAATCCTCGCTCAATAATATTACTATGTTCAAGCATATAGGCCTTTATAGCTATAGAAGAGATGTACTGATAGGACTATCAAAAATGGAACCGACAAGGCTTGAGGAGATAGAGAGGCTCGAACAACTCAGGGCGCTTGAAAACAATATAAGAATTAAGGTAAGGGAAACAGAGTTTGATACTATCGGGGTCGATACCCCTGAAGATTTAGGAAAGGTTGAAAGATGGCTAAATTCATATTCGTAACAGGCGGGGTTGTATCGTCCCTCGGAAAGGGGATAGCTGCTGCTGCGATGGGAGCATTACTTGAGGCGAGGGGTTTGAAGGTTACCCTTCAAAAGCTTGACCCTTATATAAATGTTGACCCAGGGACACTGAGTCCTTTTCAGCATGGAGAGGTCTTTGTAACCGATGACGGAGCAGAGACTGACCTTGACCTGGGACATTATGAGCGATTTACCCATGTCAGGACATCTCAGGCAAATAACTATACTACAGGGAAGATCTATTATAACGTCATTACTAAGGAAAGAAGGGGGGATTATCTGGGCGAGACGGTACAGGTGGTACCCCATCTCACTGATGAGATTAAGCAGGCCATAAAATCAGTTAGCAATGACTATGATGTCGTTATAGTAGAGATTGGAGGCACGATTGGTGATATTGAGAGCCTTCCATTTCTTGAGGCAATTCGCCAGATGAGATACGATGTTGGAAGAGAAAATGTCCTTTATGTCCATCTCACCCTGCTTCCTTATATAAAAACAGCTGGGGAATTGAAGACAAAGCCAACACAGCACAGCGTCAGGGAATTGAGGGCGATTGGTATCCAGCCTGACATACTTTTATGTCGCACCGACAGACCCCTTACACCTGATGCTCGTAGGAAGATAGCTATTCATTGCAATCTCGACAGCGATGCTGTAATCAATGCAATAGATGTTGACACGATTTACGAGGTTCCCCTTTCATTGAACTCAGAGGGTCTTGATGATTTGATTGTAAATAAGTTGAGACTACAAACTAAAACCTCTGATCTCTCACGATGGAAAGACATGGTAAAAAGGATTAAGGAACCAAGCAATGAAGTAACGATTGCCATAGTGGGAAAGTATGTGGGTCTCAAGGATTCTTATAAAAGCCTTACAGAAGCACTTGTGCATGGTGGCATAGCGAACGATGCTGAGGTCAAATTACAATGGGTTGATTCTGAAGAGATCGAACGTCATGGACCAGAGACCTATCTTTCAGAAGTTGATGGTGTGCTTGTGCCTGGAGGATTTGGCACAAGAGGGATTGAGGGAAAGATAAGGGCTATTAGATATGCCCGAGAAAAGAAGATACCTTTTTTTGGCATCTGTCTCGGAATGCAGTGTGCTGTTATTGAATTTGCAAGGACTGTCTGTGGCCTTAGCGCAAACAGCACAGAATTTGACCCAGATACAAAAGACCCTGTTATATATCTTATGGAAGAATGGTATGACTTCAGAAAAGGAAGGGTCGAAAGGAGGAGTGAGACCAGCGACAAGGGTGGAACAATGAGACTTGGTGCCTATCCATGTGTGCTTTCCCCTGGTTCAAGGGCCTATCATGCTTATAATATGACAGAGATATCAGAGAGGCACAGGCATAGATATGAATTTAACAACGCCTACAGAGATATATTAACCAACCGTGGAATGAAGATCAGTGGTCAGAGTCCTGATGGTCAACTTGTTGAGATAATAGAGATTGAAGATCATCCATGGTTCCTGGGCTGTCAGTTCCATCCTGAATTTAAATCAAGGCCTATTGAACCCCATCCATTATTCAGGGCCTTTATAGGAGCCTCTCTCAAGGAAAAGAGGTCTCTATTCCCCTATGTCCCTGAGAAATGACAGAGGGGATAATGCTGATGAGGATTGGTAATATAGTCGTCGGAAATGGCAATCCTCCATTTATAATTGCAGGACCTTGCGTAATCGAGAATGAGGAAATCACCTTTTATACCGCCAAGATACTGAGCGAATTATGCAAATCCCTCGCCCTTCCCTTCATATTCAAGAGTTCCTATGACAAGGCAAACAGGACATCCCTCACATCCTACAGAGGGCCTGGAATCGATAAGGGACTGAGAATTCTCTCGGATGTCAGGAGCAAACTTGATATCCCTGTTATATCAGATGTCCATTCTGTTCGTGAGATCAAACCTGTCTCAGAGGTGCTTGATGCCTTACAGATTCCAGCCTTCTTATGCAGACAAACGGATTTAATCATTGAGGCATCAAAGACAGGAAAACCTGTAAATATCAAAAAGGGGCAGTTTCTTGCGCCCTGGGATGTAAAAAATATCATTGAAAAGTTTACCTCAACGGGAAATCAAAATCTAATGATAACGGAAAGAGGAACATCCTTTGGATATAACAACTTAGTCGTTGATTTTAGGGCATTCCCCATAATGCGCTCCTTTGGCTATCCTGTGATATTTGATGTCACCCATAGCCTTCAGCTTCCCGGCGGGCAGGGAAGTTGTTCAGGAGGGCAAAGGGAATTTGCAGAACCATTGGCAAGGGCAGCAGTTGCGGTTGGAGTTGACGGATTATTCATGGAGGTTCATCCTGAACCTGATAGGGCACTGTGCGATGGGCCAAATATGATTGGGTTGGATGATATACCTGAATTTTTAAAGGTCATTAAAGATATTCATGCTGTGGTTTCGAATCAGAAATAGCTAATGGGAAAAGCAGAAAAGCTGATAGACAAGATCAAAGCAAACCCAAAACACGTACGATTTGAAGACCTTATGAAGGCTTTAAAAGATAGAGGCTATGATATAATAAACATCAGAGGCAGCCATTATTCCTTCTCTAACGGGGAGACCACATTAACTATTGTAAAACCTCACGGCGGAAATAAATTCTGCCATGTGCAGGATGTGAAGGAGGTTATAAAGAGATGTTTGCGATAGAAGATTATGAGATAATAATATTCCCATCCCACGAAAAGGATGAACACTGGCTCTATGTCCGTTTCCCCGATATCCCTGAAATCCTTACAGGTGGAAGCACCATAGATGAGGCAATAAAAAATGCCAAAGAGGCATTTGAATGCCATAAAGAGGCCCTTCAAAAGCAAGGCAAAGAGATGCCTGTGCCTACATCAAGAAAGGTCTATGCCTAAAAGAAAGCATTAGTTCTCTATGGATAGCATCCTTGACATAGCAAAACAGGTCTTAAAGACAGAGGCAGATGCTGTTCTTGGCCTTACAGAAAAACTCAACAGCAATTTTGAAAAGGCGGTTGAGATAATCTTTCAGAGCAAGGGCAGGGTCGTTGTAACTGGCATGGGAAAGTCAGGGCTTGTTGGTAAAAAGATTGCTGCAACCCTCGCATCAACTGGAACTCCCGCTTTTTTCCTACACCCTGCCGAGGCGAGCCATGGAGACCTCGGCATGGTTACATCTGATGATGTGGTAATAGCCATATCAAACAGTGGCGAGACAGAGGAGCTTATAAATCTGATACCATTTTTAAAGAGGTTTAATGTTAGTTTAATCTCAATGACAGGCAATACCGATTCAACCCTATCAAAGACAGCAGATGTGACGCTGGATGTCTCTGTTAAGGAAGAGGCCTGCCCGATGGGTATAGTTCCAACCGCCTCAACAACAGCAACGATGGCAATGGGTGATGCATTAGCGGTTGCACTTCTTATTAAGAGGGGATTTAAGGAGGAAGACTTTGCCTTTTTTCATCCAGGAGGGAGCCTGGGGAAAAAGCTATTTATAAAGGTCAAGGACCTTATGCACACAGGAGACGCCTTGCCGTTAGTTCCCCCTGATATGCCGATGATTAAGGCTACTGTAGAAATATCATCAAAGAGATTGGGCGTTACGATCGTTGCTGATGCCGACAGAAGAGTGCTCGGTATCATTACGGATGGAGACTTGAGAAGGGGAATAGAGAAATGGGGTAAGGCATTCTTTGATATGAAGGCAGAAGAGGTGATGACAAGGAATCCAAAGACCATATCAGGAGATGAGCTTGCAATGAAGGCATTAGGGACGATGGAGAGATACTCTATTACTTCGCTTGTTGTGCCTGATAATGAGGAGAGGGCAATAGGGATAATCCATCTGCATGACATATTAAAGCAGGGGATAGTTTAGGCAGTTTTTGACAGTTGAATTGGTGCGTTATAAGTGTTACACTATAACGAAAAGGAGGTTTACCAATGCCGACAAAAAATCCGAGAATTAATGTAGTTCTTGAGATGCCCCTTTATAAGAGCGTTCAACATCTTGCAGAGAGAGAAGGCGTGTCTCTCTCATTAAAAGTTCGTGATCTTATAAAGGAAGCTTTGGAATTAGAGGAAGATATAGCATTATCTGAGCTTGCTGAAAAAAGGGAAAAGACCTTTAGTAAAGCAAAGGCATTAAAACACAACGAGGTTTGGTAGGTTGCCTTTTGAGCTTAGATACCATCCTGATGTTAAGGCTGTTGACATCCCGCTGCTTAATGAGAGGATAAAAAAGCGTATTAAAGCAGCCATAGAATCCCGCCTTGCAAGAGCACCACATCAATATGGAGAGCCTCTGAGAAAAACACTTAAGGGATATTGGAAATTGAGAGTCGGGGATTACAGGGTGGTATTTAAGATTATGAACAATGAGGTCTGGATCTTTGGCATTATCCATAGGAAGCAGGTTTATAGGAAAATAGTCAAAAGGACTTAAATATGCCAGATGTTAAATCCAACGAAAGAGAATTCATGAGTAAGGTAATATCTTGGTTTATTTTTGACAGAAACAAATATCTATCGTATAATATCCGTATAAATATACGGAGGTAATATATGCTTACAAAGCGATTGGAAATCTTACTCGACCCTGATGAATATAGAGAAATTCAAAGAGAGGCAAAGGAGCGGGGGGAATCTGTGGGACAGTTAGTGCGGGATCTATTAAGGGAAAAGATAGTTAAACCAAGGAAGAAAACAGCGATACAGGCATTTCAGAGGCTTTTCTCTAAAGAGATGGAGATAGATATATCATCATGGACAGAAGAAAAAAAGAAGATAACAAAAACCCGATTAAAAGAAATTGAAGCTCATTGACACTAATATCATTCTCTATTCTCTTGGCAGAGAACATCCTCTTAAAGAGCCTTGCAGAAAACTTATTGCTAAAATAGCCTCAGGCGGGATTGCAGCCAATATAGATGTAGAGGTTTTACAGGAAGTCCTCTATGTTTATACTTACAGAAAAGAGAGAATCAAAGGCATTGCAGCATGTCGGTACCTCCTTGATATTTTTCCTAACCCTTTCGAAGTGTCCAAGAATGAAATTTCCTCAGCGATCTCTTTCATGGATAAATATCCATCACTTGTTTCAAGAGACGCAATCCATGCAGCAGTGGTCATAAATAACAAACTCAAAGGCATAATCAGCGAAGATAGTGATTTTGATATAATTAAGGGCATAAAGAGATTTAAGTGCAGGGATTTTTAGAAGGTTAAAATATGAAAGAATTATCCGATAATCATATCGAAAATATCATAAGCCTCTTAGAAAAAGGCAAGCCCCTGCCCGAACATTATAAAGACGCCCTTATAAGTGACCTCAAGAAACTTAAGACTTCCCTTCTATTTGATACCAAAAAAGAATATGAGCTTATTTATGCTGGTAAAGAGCGTGAAGAGGATACAAGATTCTCTCCCGCAAGCCCCTTGAATTTAAAAACCTTTTTTTTGCGAGAGAGAAGATTTTCCAGACAGCGTCTGGAATTTCCGAGACACTGGTGCGGAAATTCCCATTATCTTGGTCTCATTGTGATAGAGATTAAGGACGATAAGGCATATGAGGGGACAGCGGGGGATGAGAACAAGAAAAAACTGGAATATGCGAGAGAACATTTTGATAGGCTCAATAAACTGCAAAAGGTACAGAAGTATTATTTTAAATTCTTATCACCAATAAGTTATGATTTATTCTTTAAGGCATTAAGGGAAAATAATTACCAGGATTTTAAATCAGAGATTGAGGCGAGGTTAGAAGGATAAAGGTATGCAACACATCTCGAAAAAAGAGCTTACCGAGATCGCCAAAAACATAAAGCTTCTTATCCTCGATGTTGATGGAGTTTTAACGGATGGAAGCATTATTCTTGACAACGAAGGTAATGAGTTCAAGGCATTCCATGTAAGGGATGGGCATGGTATAAAGATGCTTTACAGAGCAGGCATTCAGGTAGCCATTATAACAGGTAGGTATTCAAAGGTTGTTGAAAGAAGGGCCAAGGAACTGGGGATTAAGGAGGTATACCAGAGGTGTCATATAAAGAGTGTCGCCTTTGATCACCTGATCGAAAAATCAGGATTAAAACCAGAAGAGGTAGCCTATGCAGGTGATGACATCGTTGATATCCCCATCTTTAAGAGGGTTGGATTATCCATAGCCGTCTCTGACGCAACAGAAGAGACCAAAGCAGAGGCCATGATGGTCACAGAGAATCGGGGTGGTAGAGGGGCCGTGAGGGAGATATGCGAATTCCTCCTTAAGTCAAAGGGTCTCTGGGATTCTATCATGGGAGAGTATCTTGACACCTAATTTACCTACCCTTATAACGATCAGCAGGATAGTCCTGATCCCTTTCTTTATATTTCTTACCCCTTACAATCCCATCCTCGGTGCTACAATCTTTGCCATTGCCTCAGCAACAGACTTTGTAGATGGTTATATCGCCAGGAAGAGGGGGCAGATAACAAGGTTCGGTATAATCCTCGACCCCATAGCTGATAAATTTCTCGTTATATCTGCCCTTATCCTTCTCGTTGATATGGCGAGGTTGAGTGCCTGGATAGCAATAGTCATCATAGTGAGGGAATTCCTTGTTACCGCATTAAGGGTTGCTGCCCTCTCAAAGGATATAGTGATCCCTGCGGAGGCAGGTGGCAAGTGGAAGACAGGTTTTCAGATTGCTGCTATACTATGTCTTATAGTGGATTTAAGCATCGGACCCATAGATCTCTATGATGTTGGAATAGTTTTTATCTGGATAGCCCTTATACTTGCTATTGTATCGGGTATTCAGTACACAGTTGCCTTCTGGAAGAGATTGTTATGATTTATCTCTTAGGCTTGATCTCTTTTCTGATAGGTTCAATACCTGTTGGCCTTATTGTGGCCAGAGTAAAGGGGATTGATCTCAGGAAGGTAGGAAGCGGCAATATAGGTGCTACAAATGTCCTGAGGGCTATGGGGAAAGGCCCTGCTTTGATAACACTTGCAGGAGATATGTTAAAGGGTTTCCTGCCAGTAATCATTAGTAGTTCTTTTCTAAATGACACTCTATCTATCGGGATAATAGGGCTGGTTGCAATACTCGGTCATGACTTCTCTTTATTTCTGCGATTCAGGGGTGGCAAGGGTGTTGCAACGAGTATAGGCGTTCTGCTTGCCTATTCACCTTTTGTAGCCATTTTGACCATTCTTCTGTGGATAATCATTGTCTTTATGAGCCGTTATTCGTCAATGGGAGCAATTGTCTCTTTTATCCTCCTTCCTCTTAATATCTATGTTTTTGATTATTCCTATGAGAAGTTTGTCATATCGATATTCATAACCATATTGCTTCTATTCAAACACAGGGAGAATATAGGCAGGCTCCTTACGGGTCAGGAACCAAAGATCGGTGAGAGAATAAGGGAGTAATAGGTGAGGCAACAGAGCAGTAAGGCAGCAGACACCCGCTCCGCGGGATTAAACAAAGGGAATAATTTATTCCTTAAAAAAACTCCTGCCTTATTGCGCTACTCTTCTACTGCTCTACTGTTATATTGCGTTACTGTGTTACTGTTCTGCTGCAGTGCTGAAACCAGTGAGAAACAATCTCCTATTCACCCTGAACCTGCTTCTCTGGTGGAATCACGCCTTGATCGCGGCCTGACGAACAACGATGCCTATTCCTATATATTGATCGAGAAGTCGAGGGACTCGTCGGAGAGAAAGATACTGCTCAAACAGGCCATTATGAACTCCCCTGATCTCCCTGCCCCTTATTTCAAGATAGCCTCTGATAGACTGGACCTTTCCTTTAAAGGTATATTTGAGGCCCTCGATTACATAAGGAAGGGTATAAGGGCTTATGAGAGGAATTTCTTCTGGAGATTTAATCTCTGGGGTCTTATAGTAAGGTCTTTTATCATCTCTTTTACTCTTTCCCTTTTTGTGATGTCTATAATAAGATTTCCCTCTGAAGCAGGTCTTCTCATGCACGAGATCAATGAGAACAGAAAAAAGGCCTTTCTTCTCTCTCTTCCCCTTATCTTTTCAGTATTCGGTCTGCTTCCCTTCTTAGCCTCAATGGTTATCCTTTATGGCTTATATCTGAGGGAAAAAGAACGTATTGCTTTATATATCTTTTTTTTCATAATTTTCGTTCTTTCCCTGACGCCAGGGATATGGAGGATATTCTCCAACCCTTCCTATTTGAAGGCTGTTGTTGATGTAAATGAGGGAAGGGATAATAGGTATGCCCTTTTAAGGCTTAACGGGAGGGATGATATGGCGTCATCCTTTGCCTATGCCCTTGCCCTTAAGAGGGAGGGCTACTATCAGGAATCTATCGAGGTGTATAAAAGACTGATTGAGAGATTCAGGATTCCAGAGATCTATATAAATCTTGGCAATGCCCTTTATGCCTCGGGTAATCCCGATGGTGCTATTGAATACTATATTAGGGC
>JBKBUA010000001.1:18393-31231 GCA_046290845.1 Thermodesulfovibrionales bacterium | reverse complement strand
GAGATCTATATAAATCTTGGCAATGCCCTTTATGCCTCGGGTAATCCCGATGGTGCTATTGAATACTATATTAGGGCTCTCTCCATCAGGCCCTTAGCCGCTGCCTATTACAACCTGAGTCAGGTTTACAGGGAGATGCTAAACTTCAAAAAAGGTGAAGAGTATTTTGATGAGGCTGCAAGACTCGATCCTGAGAGTTTGAGAAGATATACCTCAATATCAACCAGAAATCCTAACAGATTTGTTGTTGATATGAAACTTCCTGATTCTCTCATATGGAATCAGGTTCTTTCTGAAAGAGGTGGTATGATAAGGATTACATCAATAACAGTTGTTACTGTAATAGCTATCTTATCCTTCTTTATCATTGATAGGGGACTTAAAAACAGGGCAAAGAGGTGCCGAAGGTGCGGTTCTATCTACTGTAATAGGTGCCTCAGAATGATTACCTGGAAGGATATGTGTTCTCGCTGTTATCAATCAATCGTAAGGATGGACAGGATGTATTCGAAGGAAAGGATAGCAAATTTACTCCTCCTTTACCAGAGCAGGGCAAAGAAGAGAATGGTGGCAAGGATTTTATCATTTATATTGCCTGGAGCCGGTGAGATGTATTCAGGAAGGATATTAGAAGGTTTTCTACTCAATTGGGCCTTTTTCTTTGCCTTAACAACCATAATCCTGAGTCGAGTCATGACAGAAGGTATTTACCCCTTTCATCATGACTGGTTATTGATTCCATTGTTATTTCTTGTTATCGTTCTTTATGTTTTCTCTATAATCCACATCAGAAGGGGGGTTCAAAAGGGATGGCTTTAGAGGGTTCTTTAAGGGATTTTGGACTGGCCGATATATTGCAACTTCTCTATTTTCAGAAAAAGACAGGTACGCTTACCATCTCAAGTCCCATGGACAGGGTTATACTCTATTTCCTTGATGGAAATATTGTTTCGGCAGAATCGAAAAAGAGAACCGAGGATAACCGTTTTGGAAGGATACTAATAAAAAAGGGTGTAATTAATGAAAAGGAACTCCAGGAGGCATTGCAGGAACAAAAAAAGACAGGGATGAGGGTAGGGGATATACTGGCTAAAAAGGGTATCCTGAGCCAAGATGTGATAAGGGAAACGATCGTTTCTCAGTTGACAGAAACGGTTATCCAGTTATTCTCCTGGAAAGATGGGAATTATGAATTCAAGGCCCAGCAGGTTAGCCTGAGTAAAGAGATTCCTGTCAGCCTCGATACCCAGCATCTTCTGATGGAGGGTCTCAGGATTCTCGATGAATGGACGCTGATTGGGGAGAGGCTTACCCTCGATACGGTATTTAAAAGGACAGGGGCTGTAGATTCTATAACTCAAGAGGAGTCAAACATACTGAACTTCGTTGACGGTGAAAATGATGTTAGTATGATTACGGAACTGACAGGGATGGATAATTTTGAGGTGTCAAAGATTTTATTATCTTTAATGGATAGGGGACTTATCGAGCCTGTTGCAGTGGAGCCTGTGATTACTGAACCAGCAGAGGTTATTATTGCTAAAAAAAGAGACCTCTCGATCCTTTTACCTCTCGGAGCTATTTTAATCGGTCTTACAACATCATTTTTTATATATGCCATTAAAAGTCCCTTTGGAGAGGATATTATCTCTTCCTGGCTTGAGTCTTCTAAGATTACCAGGGTTGAGGAGGATATAGAGAGGTTAAGATTTAAAACCGATTTATACAGGCTTAAAACAGGCTCTAATCCCTTAAGGATAGACGATATTGGCGGTGGAAGGGATGCATGGGGTAATGCATATTATTATGAGGTCAAAGGTGATAATCTTATCATCATAAGCCCTGGGCCTGATGGAAAGATAGGAACTGCTGATGACATTTACTGAGATGAAAAAGGCTGTAGTCCTGCTCAGTGGTGGTATAGATTCATCGACTACTGCTGCCATCGCAAAGGCAGAGGGCCATGATATCTATGCCCTTAGCTTTGATTATGGCCAGAAACACAGGAGGGAACTTGAATCAGCAAGGATGGTTGCTGAAAGCCTTGGTGTAAAAAAACATTTGGTTATAAAATTTGACCTGAGGGAGATAGGAGGTTCTGCGCTGACGACTGACATTGAGGTGCCGAAAGACCGTAACGAGTTATCACCCATCACCAATCGCCCATCAATTCCCATTACTTATGTCCCTGCCCGCAATACTATCTTTTTGTCCTTTGCCCTTGCCTGGGCAGAGGTTCTTGAGTCTGTGAATATCTTCATAGGTGCAAATGCTGTTGATTACAGCGGTTATCCTGATTGCAGGCCTGAGTATCTTAAGGCCTTTGAGGATATGGCTAATCTTGCAACAAAGGCCTCTGTCGAAGGACATCTGAGATTCAATATAAGGGCCCCGCTTCTTTTCATGACAAAGTCAGAGATAATAAGAAAGGGAACAGAACTTGGACTTGATTATTCCCTTACATGGAGTTGCTATGACCCTCAGCCTGCTACCGCAGGAGTTCAAAATTCAAAGTTCAAAGTTCAAAGTTTTGAAGAAAACTCGTCACTCGTACCCTGCGGAAGATGCGATAGCTGCCTATTCAGGGCAAAGGGGTTTAAAGAGGCAGGGTTAGTTGATCCTCTATTCCTGGCATGATATTTGCTGATTAAAAGTTTCGAATATTCGAAATTTATATTGACAAAATATTTCCGTTTTAATATCATTTAGGTAAATTCTATTAAAAGGAGGTATGTATGAGGAAGTTCCTATCACTGCTCCTTTCCCTGATGCTTATCCTGCCATCTCTTTCTTTTGCTGCATCACAGGAAGAACTCATGCAGAAGATTGACGCCCTCTCAAAGGAACTCCAGAAGCTTAAACAGCAGATGGAGGACTTGAAGAAGCAGGAGTCGCAGAAGGAAGAAAGGATCTCAAAGGTTGAGGAAAAGGCTGAAAAGGCCGCAGGGCCTTCCTGGCTCGAGATCGGTGGTGATTACCGATTCAGATTCGATTCATTAAGTGGCAAGGTACATGATTATGTCCAGTACACTGGGCAGCCTGGCATATCATTTCCTGATTTTCCGATGCCAGGCGCCACAACGACATTCTTTGCTACAGGAGTTGAAGGTTATAAGGCAAAGAATGACTCTCTTCTTCTGAACCGTTTTGGTCTTAATCTCAAGGCCCAGGCAACAGAGGATATTCAGGTAAAGGCCAGACTCCTGATGTACAAGGTCTGGGGTCATGAGACAATGACGCCTGTTCAGGGCAATTTCTTCCCAGACAGGGCCTTTGGACCCTTTGATGGAACCGTTGCCCATGTACCGTCTGATAATACCCTGAGGGTTGATTATGCCTATGCAACATGGAGCAACATTGGTGGCGCCCCTGTTTGGTTCTCCATTGGTAGGAGACCCTCAACAGGCGGGATACCGAACAACTTGAGGCAGAATACCGAAAAGATGGGCACTGCTGGGATTCCGAGCTTAATGGTTGACTATGCCTTTGATGGTCTGACCATAGGCGTTGCCCCTGACATCGAGATACTGCCGGGTGCCTATGCAAAGGTCTGCTATGGTAGGGGATTTGACAGTGGTTATAAGTTCGATAACGGTATTTTCAGGAACGATCTGAAGGACACTGATTTCCTCGGCATCAATGTCGTTCCTTATGATACTGACAAACTTCATGTGGAACTGCAGTGGCAGAAGGGTTGGAACATATTCAATGTTCCATCAGACGGCATCAATTTCATGGGTATGCCGATGCCTGTATCCCTTAACATGGGTGACATTGACTGGTTTGGTGGCGTTGTAATGAGCAAGTTTGAAAAACTCGGCCCTGGTGACCTGAACCTCTTTGCCTCGGCAGCAGTAAGCAAGACCCATCCAAACTCTAACACCTTCCAGTTACCTTTCTTCTCAATAAGCGGTATGGGCACCTTTAATGGTGGTTTTGGTCTGCTCTATGACGATGACCCCATGACGCCAGAGGTTGACAAGAAGAGCCATACTGGTTCAGCCATCTATCTCGGTGGTCGTTATGACATAAAGTCAACAGGCACAAAGATCGGTCTCGAATACAACCATGGTTCAAAATACTGGATAGGCATGGTTCCCGCAGGAGATGACATCTGGACATCAAAGCTCGGCACGAGAGGAGATGTCTATGAGGTCTACCTCATTCAGGAACTCAACAAAAAACCTGTTGCAAAGAGAGGGAAGGCCTATATAAGGGTCGGTTATCAGTACTACAAGTTCAATTACACTGGGAGCAACTCCTGGATAGGAGAGCCCAAAAAGATAGCTGACTTAAATACAATGGATCCATCAAAGACACAGCTTTTTGCACCCCTTAAGAACGCCCACGACATCTACGCAACCTTTGATGTCGTATTCTAACCTCAACGGGAGGGGCTTTGCCCCTCCCGCCCCCTCTTTTTATAAAACCTAAGATTGCTGTTAGTATCTAAAAGTTTGAAATGGGACTTAATTGTTCTTTAACCATCTTTGTTGTATAATTGTTCAGTTATATGACAAAATTCATTTTTCAAAGGATTATTTCCTTCTATGTTTTTATCTCCTCGATCCTCTGTTCTCTATTATTATCGAGTACCTCAATCTCTGCTGATTATGATGGTGAGCTTAGGGTCGCCGCAGCGCTCTATGAACCCTTTGTTTTTTACGAGAACGGTAGGCTTACAGGTCTTGATATTGACCTTCTCGATATAATCTGCCGCTCGAATAAAATCAGGTACACTATTCAGATAGTCCCTTTCCAGGAAGTCCTCAGTATGCTCAAGGACGGAAGGGCTGATGTGGGGATAGGTGCGATTTATGTCACAGAGGAGAGGAAAAAGTTTATTAATTTTACAAAGGCCTATCTCAAAACAGGCCTTGTTTATGTTATAAGGGCTGAATCGAAGTGGGATGGAGACCTTTCCAATAAGAGGATAGGGGTCAAGAGACTCGCCACAGGAGAGGCCCTTGCTAAGGAACTTTCTAAAAGATTTAATAACCTCCAGATCGCTTCTTTTGATTCAACCGAAGATAGTATAAATGCCCTTATAGATGGAAGGGCTGATGTGGTTATCAATGATTATCTGAACACAGAGTCCCTCATGCATGAGAGATTCAGGGGAAAGATAAAGATCTGGAAAGGATTTGCCGGATTACCCTATCTCCTGAGCCGTGACGAGATCGCAATAGCCATAAGCAAACAGAGGCCTGACCTCCTCAAACACTTTGATAACACGATTAAGGAATTACAGAGAAGCGGAATGTTTGAGTCTATATTAGAACACTGGCCATCGATTCATGTATTGCCTGATTACAGGAGATATATTGCCTATGTCCTTATAGCCTTAATAAGTATCATAATACTTTTTACAGGCATATTTAGGTTTTATAAAAGGAGACAGATATATCGCCTCTTACAGGAGAGTGAGGAGAGATACAGAGCAATAACAGAGCATAGCCCTGATGCAATCATAACCGCAGATTCAAAGGGCATCATCATGCTTGCAAACAGTTCTGCCCTTAAATTATTTGGATACAGTAAAGAGGAGTTGATAGGTAAACCTGTAACTGTCCTCATGCTCGAATCATGCAGGCAAGAGCATATGACAGGTTTTGAGAGATTTTTAAATACAGGAAAACCCCGACTGATCGGCAAAACCTATGAGACGATGGGAAGAAGAAGGGATGGAACAGAATTCCCTGTTGAACTCTCCCTATCCACATGGCAAATAGGAAGAGAAAGGTTCTTTACCGCCATAATCAGGGACATAACAGAGAGAAAGAGGGCGGAAGAAAAATTAATAGAGAGTGAGAGTCGTTTCCGATCCGTCTTAGAGAACGCCCCAAATCCTGCTGTCATTCTCTGTGATGACAAGAATATCGTCTTTGTTAGCAGACGATTCATTGAGATAACAGGGTATAAATTAAGTGATATAAATACCATTGACAAATTCGCAGAGCGTGCCTTCCCTGATTCAGAATACAGAGACAGGATGTTGAAGAGATACGCGGAGATACTGAAGGCTAATTCACCGGCTATTCATGGTGAGGATATAAACATAACCTGCTCCGATGGCTCTGTCAGGATATGGAACGTGCAATCCGCACCTATTGGACTATGGTTTGATAAGAAGGCTATACTGTGCGTGGCGAGGGATGTTACAGAACACAGAAGGCTTGAGGAACAGTTGAGACAGGCACAGAAGATGGAGGTGATAGGTAGGTTCACTGGAGGCATAGCCCATGACTTTAATAACTATCTTACTGCCATCACAGGATTTTCCCAGCTTGCCCTTTTGCAACTGGGTGATCATCCTGCCAGGGAGAGTCTCGAGAATGTCTTGAAGGCATCTGAGAAGGCCTCTGGACTTACGACTCAGTTGCTTGCCTTCAGCAGGAGACAGGTATTGAAGCCCGAGGTCGTGAATCTAAATGATATTATTGCTGATATGTCGAAGATGATAAGGAGGATCATTGGCGAGGATATAGAACTGAGACAGATGCTCGACCCAATGCTCTGGAACATAAAGATAGATGTTGGACAGATAGAACAGGTTATAATGAACCTTATCTCAAATGCACGGGATGCCATGCCAGAGGGCGGGGTTCTCACAATCCAGACAACCAATCTCCTCCTCGATGAGGAGTATGCAGCACGGCATGCCACGGTTGTGCCTGGTGAATATATAATGATGGCGATTGAAGATACAGGTATCGGTATGACGGAAGAGATCAAGAGTCGAATCTTTGAGCCCTTTTTCACAACAAAGGAAATGGGCAAGGGAACGGGCCTCGGCCTCGCAACTGTTTATGGAATTATCAAGCAGAGTGGCGGGTATATATGGGTTTACAGTGAGCCCAATGAGGGAACTACCTTCAAAATCTATCTCCCAAGGACCCGTGAGGAAAGGTCTACCACAGCACATAGGGAACAGATGGAGGGATTGCCAGGAGGTAGGGAGGGAATCCTCGTTGTTGAGGATAGCAGGGAGGTAAGGGAATTCATTGTTAGGGTCTTGAGAGAGGTGGGTTATAATATCTACGAAGCCCCAGATGGTGTTGAGGCGCTGGAGGTTCTGAGGAATGCCGGGAAGAACATAGACCTCGTTCTCACAGATGTAATGATGCCAAATATGAGGGGTGACAGGCTTGCTGAAAGGGTAAGGGAGACTTACCCCGAGATAAAGATACTCTTTATGTCAGGATATGCTGATAATATAATAACAAAGAACGGGATACTGAAGAACGGGATAAACTATCTCCAAAAGCCCCTAACCGCGATGACACTGGCACAGACAGTGAGAAGGGTGCTGGATTCATGAGTAGTTTTTTAGAATTTTGAGTTTTGGGAGAATGCTAATGAAAAGGATCTTTTATCTGTTCTTTATTTCTGTGTTGCTTTTCTCTCTCTTCCTACTTTCTTCCTGTGGGGAGAGGAATAGCGCGGTTCAGCTATCAGAAAATAGTGCGATAATGCGACAGTGCGATAGTGCGACGGTGAACCCCGCCAAAGGCGGGGCCAAAGGCGGGGTCCCGCCCTTGGCAGGGTCGCACTCAGTGACCTCAATCCTTCAGGCAATGGAAAGGGGCCGCTATGTGGAAGGGGAGATTATTGTTAAATTCAAGAGGGATCATAGGTCTTCTGCTCAGGCAATACACAGGGTTATGGGATCAACAATCCTGAAGAGATTTAGTATGCTTCCTGAGATTGAGGTTGTCAAACTGCCTGAAGGTCTCTCTATCAGGGATGGAATAATAAAATATATGTCGGACCCTTCGGTTGAGTATGCTGAGCCGAACTATATAAGGAGGATAAACAGGATACCCAATGATACATACTTTAACCAGCAGTGGGCACTTCTCAACACAGGCCAGTTCAATGGAACGCCTGGCAGTGATATTAAGGCAACTGATGCCTGGGACATAAACGCAGGCACTAATAGTGTCGTTATAGCAGTAATAGACACAGGCATGGATTATAATCACCCTGACCTGATCAAAAACAGATGGGTCAATGAGGCCGAAATCCCTGACAATGGTTTAGATGATGATGGAAATGGAAAGATCGATGACAGATACGGATGGGACTTTACTACCTGTGCCAAGTTCGATTCTGTGACGGGCAGGTGTTCAATACCAAAAAGCCAGGACAGAGATCCTATGGATGACAATGGCCACGGGACCCATGTCTCGGGTATTATAGGTGCCTCAGGTAATAACGGAACCGGTATATCGGGAGTGATGTGGGATGTAAGGATAATGCCTCTTAAGATACTGAATGCCGATGGTGAAGGGTCAATAGCTGATGAGATTGCTGCCCTCGATTATATCGTCATGATGAAAAATAGGGGTGTTGATATTAAGGCAATAAATGCCAGTTTTGGTGGAAGTGTATACAGTTCTGCTGAATATGATGCCATAAGCAAGGTGAACAATGCAGGTATAATCTTTGTCACTGCCGCAGGGAATGGGGGCGATGATGGTATTGGTGATAACAATGACATAGCGCCATCCTATCCAGGCAATTATAATCTACCGAATATCATAGCTGTTGCAGCAACAGACCAGAATGATAATCTCGCCCCATTTTCGAATTATGGCCTTAACAATGTCCATGTGGCAGCCCCAGGTGTTCACATCCTGAGTATCGTGCCAGGAGGCCTTTACTACTACTCAGGCACCTCAATGGCCACTCCCCATGTGACTGGTCTTGTGGGCCTTCTTTACAGTGAATATCCTCTGTTTTCACCATCCCAGATCAAATCGACCATTATGAGGTATGTGGATATACTTCCTTCTCTCTCAGGGAAGATAAAGTCAGGGGGAAGGATAAATGCCTATAAGGCTTTATCATCTCTACTCTCGCCATCAGGCCTGAGGGCAAATAATATATCATCAAACAGCATATCCCTCCAATGGACAGATAGGGCTACAGGAGAGGATGGTTATAAGTTAGAAAGAAGGACAGGGAATAGTCCTTATAGTCTCATCTCAGCATTACCCTCAAACTCAGGTTCCTTCCAGGATGTCACAGTAACAGATGGCACCTCCTATTCTTACAGGGTCAGGGCTTACAATGATATAGCCGAATCAAATTATTCAGATGAGGTGGTTGCTGTTACGCCTTTAAAGGCACCTTCTAATCTTTCGGTAACTGCTGGAATTACAGATTCAACCCTCACCTGGACCGACAACTCTGCCTCTGAAGAGGGATTCAGGATAGAGAGAAAGGGGCCTGATGGTGCCTTTGTCATGATTGCAACAGTTGGTGCAAATATCACAACTTATAGGGACGGAAATCTCCAGCCATCAACAACATACACTTATAGGGTAAAGGCCTTCAATTCAGTGGCAGGAGAGTCATCACCTATTGAGGCCACTGTTACAACTGGTTCTCAATCGACCGAAAAAGGCTCATCAGGTGGTGGAGGTGGTTGTTCCGTAATGGCCTCCGGGTCAACGGTTAAACCTGATCTTTCATTGTTTGTGCTATTGTTTTTTATTTATGTTATCAGGAGGTTAAAGAGATAATCTCTGTTTTTCTGATCTCTTATCTCATAATTCTCGGTGCTATCTTTCTATATCATGCCTTTCCCTCAAGGTTCATGATGTTTCTGGTGCCACTGCTGTTTTATGTCATCCCATTATGGGCAGGCAAGGGGCTGAAACTCTATATCAATCTAAAGGATGGAGCGGCGGGATTAGCCGTCTCTGCCCTGATATTGTCGCCTCTTCTGCTACTGCTCTTGCTAAGGGGTGGAGGGATCCATCTGCCTGATTCGAAACTGGTTATCTATCAACTACTCGGTGTTGCACTGCCCGAGGAATTATACTTCAGAGGATTTCTCCAAGAAGGAATGGGAAATAATCTGAGGGCTGTTGTAATCGTGAGCCTCCTCTTTTCGATCATGCACCTACCACAGTTGATCTTTTATGGCCAATTCCTTGCACCTCTAACCTTTTTCCCCTCTCTTATTATGGGATATTTGTATATGAGGACGGGGAATGTACTTGCATCAACTATTTTCCATTTCTTTGCAAATATGGTCTTCTATGGATCTTACAGGACTTGAAATTCCTTATCGCTAATTCTAATATATATCCCGAAGGAGGATCTTATGCTCGATGCTCGTTTTGTTAGAGAAAACATAGATGTAGTCAGAGATGCCCTCAAAAGGAGGGGATATGATATAGACCTTTCAGGCTTTCTTTCCCTCGAGGAGGAGAGATTAGGGCTCTTAAGGGAATCAGAGGCACTGAGAAGCAGGCGAAATGTTGTATCTGAAGAGATTGGGAGATTGAAGAGGCAGGGACAGAAGGCCGAAGACTTAATTGCTGAGATGAAGACCGTTTCTGAGAGGATAAAGGAGATTGAGGATACACTCAGGGAAATAGAGGAAAAGACAGCGAACTTCCTACTGAATCTCCCGAACATACCTCATGAATCCGTTCCTGTTGGAAAGGATGAGACAGAGAATGTTGAGGTCAGGAAATGGGGCGAGCCCAGGGAATTTGATTTTGAGCCGCTTAACCACTGGGATATTGCAGAGACCCTCGATATAATAGATTTTGAGAGGGGTGCAAAGATTGCAGGCTCCAGGTTTTCTGTTATGAAGGGGGCTGGAGCAAGACTCGAGCGGGCTTTAATGAACCTCATGCTCGACCTCAATACATCGAAGGGATATAAGGAGGTTTTCCCTCCGATCCTCGTTAATAAGGAGAGCATGACAGGCACAGGTCAATTGCCAAAATTTGCCGAGGAACTCTTCAGGACCGTTGACCCTGAATTTTATCTTATCCCTACAGCAGAGGTGCCTGTGACAAATATCCACAGGGATGAGATACTGAAGGAGTCTGACCTTCCCATTTATTACACTGCCTATACACCATGCTTCAGGCGTGAGGCAGGCTCCCATGGTAAGGATGTGAGGGGGCTTATAAGGCAACACCAGTTCAATAAGGTAGAACTCGTTAAATTCGTTAAACCAGAGGACTCTTATAATGAACTGGAATCTCTGACAGGGGATGCAGAGGATATTCTCCAGAGGCTCGGACTGCCTTATAGGGTTGTTGCCCTTTGCACGGGTGATCTCGGCTTTTCAGCAGCAAAGACCTATGACATAGAGGTATGGTTGCCAGGTCAGCAGAGATACAGAGAGATATCATCCTGTTCTAACTTCGAGGACTTCCAGGCAAGAAGGGCTAATATAAGATTCAGAAGAGAAGGAAAGAAGGGGACCGAGTTTGTTCATACCCTGAATGGTTCAGGCCTTGCCATTGGCAGGACAGTCGTGGCCATCCTCGAGAACTACCAGCAGAGAGACGGGACTGTTCTTATCCCTGAAGCACTAAGACCCTATATGGGAATAGATGTTATAAAATAATCAATCCCGATGTATGCTCACGAGTATATAGGTTAAAGGTTATGAACTAACCCAACCTATTACCCATAACCTATCACCGATTGCGGTTTTATTTCTTCTGCTGGAGCTCAAAGGCCTTCTTTGATTTTTCAGCAGCCTCTTCTGCCTTTTTTGCTGCCTCTTTTGCCTCTTCAGCAGCCCTCTTAGCCTCTTCAGCAGCCTTCCTCGCCTCGTCTGTTGAGGGCTTTATCTCTTCTGCCTTTTCTTCAGGCTTTATTTCTTCAACGGGCAATTCCTTAACAGCTATCTTCCTCGGTTTGTATGTAATGGCCGTTGCATAGGTTGTCTCATCATAAACCTTCTGTGGACTTACAGGCACCCTGAAGACCCTGTTAAGCACATAATCACCTATCCACATAGCACCATCAACCCATACGATTGAGACAGGCCTGATGATCTGTTTAGGCAGTTCCTGCTCCTCTGTAATCTTTGAACTCTTTACATCGAGCTTTACGAGCTTAGGAGTATAACAATCCCTCGTAACATTCTTGCACTCATTAAGACCGAGTATCCATATATTCTCACAATCCCAGGTCAGGTCTGTTGGGACCTTAATAGGTGAATTATATTCCGCAAGCACTGTTCCATCCTCTGTAGATACCCTGTAAATCTTTGACTCCGTCGAGTCACTGACCCAGAGGTCCTTTCCATCAAAGGCAAGACCACTCGGCGTGTCTCCAGGTGAGGAGAATCTCTTTATAACATTATTATGGGCATCGAGTTTCAATATCTCCTTGTTGCCCTCATCTGCTACCCAGAGGAAACCTTTTCCACAACATTCACCCTCCCAGGCAAGCCCGCATATCTTTAGATCCTTTGTGGTTCCTTTAACAGGCTCAGGGTCCCTGGCGAATCTGTAAAATCCCTCGGAATTAAATTTTGAGGTATCGCTTATGTAAGGGCCTGTCTCAATAGAATTGACCTCCATAATCAATCTCCCGTCACCAATAACGAGGTCCCTTCCGTTCCAGGTTATCCCGTTTGGGCCAAAGCCAGCATAATCATTTGACTGAAACATCGGGCTCTTGAATTGTTGAGCACATCCTGTGATTAGAAACATGGCAGGTATTATTAATAGAATCATTAAAGAAAAAAACTTTTTTGAAGGTTTCATATCGGACTCCTTTCCTTAATATCTTCTAAATCTCATTTTTTACTTTAAACTTTAGTTGAAAATTACTGTTTTGTCAAGCAAAAATTCACTTCAGGCAAGGAGTATCTCCCTCTCGTTTGATTCCTCTTCAAAAAGGGGAAACCAATGGCCCTTCTTGTTCTCGAGAAAAAGCACCTCCTTCTGGCACTTCTTACATCTCCTGACCTCAGCAGCCTGGATACCGTTTTCTATGGCCTCATCTGACACGCCGTGATGCGTAACGGTCTCAAAATTGTGAATATGCCTTTTCATTTTAGCCTCCT
>JBKBUA010000001.1:13214-18387 GCA_046290845.1 Thermodesulfovibrionales bacterium | reverse complement strand
CGTTTTCTATGGCCTCATCTGACACGCCGTGATGCGTAACGGTCTCAAAATTGTGAATATGCCTTTTCATTTTAGCCTCCTTAGCAAAATTAATAATGATCTCCTGAATCATGAATTGCTCGTATTATCTCTGTTTCAAAGATGTCATCTCTTTCGATGTTTTTTTTAATATAGCCGAGCCTTTTCATAGCCTTTACAAATTCCATTGTAGCGTTAATATAATCTTCAGTCAACTGGGCACAGTATCGAGGTGAAAGCATTATTGTTTCGAGGGCAAAATCCTTTTCAACAATACCAATAAAACTCGATATAACCTCAGAAACATACTCGGGCTTATCTCTCAATAGTGCTGTAGCATCCTCATGAATCTGAAGAAATTTTTCTATCACTTCTCTGCCATCCCTCAGGAGTTTTTCAGAAACAACTATGCCATAGCTTGGATTATTAGGCCACAGGATCGAAGGCGGATAAATTATTTTACCCTTTCCATACCTTTTCACCGCAACTGCCAGGGCCGGGGTGCCTGCTACAGCAATGATCTCACCCTTAACAAAGGCCTCGAGTACCTGGTCAGCCCACTTGAAATTATGAATCCCAATCTCTTCGCTGAGTTTAAATCTATGAAGGAGTTCTGTCAGGATTACATCATGAATCGAACCTCGCCCCGGGACGCCGATCCTCTGGCCTGAAAATTGTACCAGGATATCTCTGAGGTTACTGATTTCAGGATAACCACTTATATTCTCATGAGAGGCCAGGACAGTTCCCTCGATATGACCACCTGCCACGCATCTTATCCTGACACCCCTGTCAATACCAATAATAACAGGAGGGAGTCCAATGTAAGCCATATCGATCTCTTCCCTCTCGAAGGCCTGAATAATTGCGGGGCCTGTGCCATAAAGTTGCCACTGTACAGGTCTGCCAAGGAGTCTGTCCAGATTCCCCTGCGCCATCAGGAAAATTGAGGTATGATAAAGGGTTGAAAGATGTCCTATCCTTAACATGTTGAATTGTAAATTAAAAGGTTAGAAATTTAAAAGGGGTTGCGACATAGTTGAAATCAGCAGGTTTTTTGTAGTATCATCAATTGAGCCGAAGTGGTGGAACCTGGTAGACACGCACGTTTGAGGGGCGTGTGGGGTAACCCGTGCGGGTTCAAATCCCGCCTTCGGCACCATTCTAAATTAAGCGAAATAGGTTTTAAATGAGAGAGGCCTTAAGATATTTAGAGAATGCAAAGGAGATATTGGGGAAGGCTAAGATTGAAGGAAATTTCTATGTCGATAAAAAGCCCATTAGAGAGGCCTTTGGGACAGCCTATTTAGCGATACTTGAGGCAATAAATGAGGCTCTTTTAAAGAGGGGCGTTAATGAGAAAGAATTGCCAGATTCAATTGATGAATACAGAAAGGCGTTACGAAAACATCTTTCCATCCATAATGGAAAACTCCTGAAGGAGTTTAATCTCCTTTATGATTCTTTGCATGTCTATGGATATTACAAGGGTGCTATTTACAATGTCCATGCAGTCAAGGACTATCTCAAGGCAGCAAAGATGTTTATCAACAGGCTCAAATAGACAAACCTTCGGAGAACAGACCTACCCAGGTGGCCAGTGCATTCTGCGGCCTCCGAGAAGATGTATATGGATATGATAAACGGTCTGACCGCTCTCGGGATTGCAGTTCGTAACCAGCCTGAAGCCTCTCTCTGATATACCCTTTTCCTTCGATATATAATTTGCAATCTTTATTAGATGGGCAATCAGTCCTGAATCCTCTTCTTTAATATCCAACAGTGTGGGTATATGCTTTTTGGGAATAATCAATACATGGACAGGGGCCTGGGGATTGATATCCTCAAAGGCCATTGATATGTCATCTTCATAGATAACCCTTGAAGGTATTTTCTTCTCAACTATCTTACAGAAAATGCAATCATTCATAAGGCTAATGATTCAATATCCACCATAACCTATTGCCTATCCACTAATTTCCTGTAAAAGCATGATCTGTTACCCGTGTGGCAGGCAATGCCACCATGCTGAATGACCTTAATCAAAAGGGTGTCAGCATCGCAGTCATAATAGATATCCTTGACCTCCTGCACATTGCCTGATGTCTCTCCCTTTTTCCAGTATTTCTGCCTTGACCGAGACCAGAAATGGGTAAAGCCTGTCTCGACCGTCATCTTAAGGGAATTCTCATTCATGTAGGCCATCATAAGGACTTCGCCCGTTCCAGCGTCTTGAATAATCGCAGGTATTAATCCCTTTTCATCATACTTTAATTCTGGTAACACCATTATAAACCCCTTTTGACATAGCATAAAATTTTACCATAACAAATCCGTAGGTTACACATTATCCTTTACCTTTCGTCTAATAGAAGGTAAAAGGCCACCTTCTATGATCAATCCCTTTTCCCTTTCATTCAGGTTTGAACTTACCTCGAAGGTATAACCCTTCGAAATATTTTCAATAACAAAGTCCTGATTACCTTTAAGGGATTTAATCACATCCCTTATAAGGAGTATGTCGCCCTTTTCAACCCTTTCATAATCCTCTTCTCTCTTAAAGAGTAAAGGGAGAATTCCGAAATTAATCAGGTTTGCCCTGTGTATTCGGGCAAAGGACTTTGCAATAACAGCCTGAATGCCTAAATACATAGGAGCAATGGCAGCATGCTCCCTCGATGACCCCTGGCCATAATTTTCATGACCTATGATAATGCCACCGCCTTTTTCCTTTGCCCTTCTTGCCCTCTCGCTGAAGGATCTGTCAATATTTTCAAAGACAAAGTCCGAGATAGCAGGTATGTTGGAGCGAAAAGGCAAGACCTTAGAACCAGCAGGCATTATGTCGTCCGTCGTTATATTGTCACCAAGTTTCAACAAAACCTCTGCCTTAATGTTATCTTTTAAAGGTTCCTTTACAGGCACGTCCTTTATATTAGGACCCTTAATGACATCAGTCTTGACACCTGTCTTAGGAGGGATCAAAAGATTGTCATTGATAAGAAACCTCTCAGGTTCCCTCAGAACTGAAAGTCCTTTTTTACATTCCTCACCAAGATCAAAATCCCTCGGGTCAATAATCTCTCCCTTCAGGGCAATGATTGAGCATGCTATTGGATTTGTGAGATAAACAAAGGCATCCTTTGTGCCTGACCTTCCCTTGAAATTTCTGTTATAAGACCTTACTGATACATGACCTGTGCCTGGAGCGCCTCCCATTCCGATACAGGGACCACAAGAGGCCTCAAGTATCCTGGCACCAGCACCTATCATATCAGCAATAAGCCCCTCCCTCGATAACATCTCATAGACCTGCTTTGAGCCAGGATTGATCAATAAGTTAACCCATTCAGGGATCGTTCTTCCCCTGAGTATCGTTGCAACGGACCTCAACATCTGATAGGATGAGTTTGTGCAACTTCCTATGCAAACCTGATTTACCTTTTTCCCAGCAATCTCTCTGATAGGAACGACATTGTCAGGGCTATGGGGTTGGGCAATCATGGGTTCGATATTGTTCAGGTCAAGGACTATAGTCTCTGAGTATTCAGCATCTTCATCTGCCTTTAGCTCTAACCAATCCTTTTCCCTTCCCTCAGATTTGAGATAACGAAGGGTATTTTCATCACTCGGGAATATTGATGTTGTAGCGCCAAGCTCTGCTCCCATATTCGTTATCGTTGCCCTCTCTGTCACATTAAGGTCAGAAACACCTTCACCACCATACTCAAAGATCTTCCCCACCCCTCCTTTAACTGTAAGCATCTTTAATAGGGTCAATATCACATCCATGGCAGTCACATAGGGTCTTCTTAGTCTTCCTGTAAGTTTAACCTGAACAACTTCAGGCATATTAATCTCAAAGGCCTCGCCAGCCATAACCGTAGCCGCCTCAAGCCCACCAACACCAATGGCTATCATCCCCATGCCACCACCTGTGGGAGTATGGCTATCTGTGCCGAGGGCGATCCTGCCAGGTGCAGCAAATCTCTCGAGGTGTACCTGGTGACATATCCCGTTGCCAGGTTTTGAGAAATAGGCGCCAAATCTTGCCGCTGCTGTCTGTAAGAAGATGTGATCATCGGCATTCATGAAGTTTGACTGAAGCATGTTATGATCAACATAGGATACAGCAAGTGGTACCTTAACCCTGTCGACCCCCATAGCCTCAAACTCGAGCCAGGCCATAGTGCCTGTCGCATCCTGAGTGTAAACCTGATCAACCCTGAGGCCTATCTGTTTTCCCTTTACTGCCTCTCCATAGAGAATATGAGATTCAAATATCTTTTCTACAATATTCTTCCCCATTTTAATCTCCCTGATGTATGATCAGTGATGTTAACTCATCCATGATACACGATATGGATTTAGTCCCACTTTAGCGGGATTCACACTCCTTTAACAGTGCTGGTATTGCCGAAAATCAAAATAAATTATATAATATTTAACCTCTTTTTAAAAAGATATGCATTTTTTCAGATACAAAGATAACGAGCTTTATGCAGAGGATGTCCCTGTTACTGAACTTGTAGCAGCCTTCGGTACCCCTTTATACATTTACAGTTATAATACTATTCTAAGGCATTTTAAGGCCTATGATGATGCCTTTGACGGCGTCCCTCACATAATCTGCTTTGCCCTGAAGGCGAATACAAACTCAGCGATACTGAAAACCCTTGCAAAAAATGGTGGAGGTGCTGACATTGTCTCAGGAGGAGAACTTTTCAGGGCAGTAAAAGCAGGCATTACGCCAAAGAAGATAGTTTATGCCGGCGTGGGCAAGACAGAGGAGGAGATAAGATATGCCCTGAAATCAGGAATTCTTATGTTTAATATTGAGTCTGAGGATGAAGTTTACGAGATAGACAGGATTGCCAGGGACATGCATGTAAAGGCCCCGATAGCCCTCAGGGTTAATCCTGATATAGACCCTGAGACACATCCATATATTGCAACAGGTCTTAAAAAACACAAATTTGGCATACCCATAGATGATGCCCTCGAATATTACAGGTCTATCAAGAGACTCAAAAACCTTGAGATAGTTGGTATTCATAAGCATATCGGTTCCCAGATCACAAAGGTGTCTCCCTTTACAGAGGCACTCAAGAGAGTTCTTTTATTACTGGAGGAATTAGAGCGAAATGGTATCTCG
>JBKBUA010000001.1:0-13117 GCA_046290845.1 Thermodesulfovibrionales bacterium | reverse complement strand
CGATAAAGTATCTTGATATAGGAGGTGGCCTCGGAATCACTTATAAGGACGAGGTACCTCCATTGCCAAAGGATCTGGCCCGTAACCTTCTCCCCCTCCTAAAAGGCAGGGAATTAACATTAATAGTAGAGCCAGGAAGGTCAATAGTTGGCAATGCCGGCATACTTGTAACAAAAGTCCTTTATCTCAAGAAAGGGGAGGAGAAGGAATTTGTTATTGTTGATGCGGGAATGAACGACCTTATAAGACCTGCCCTTTACGGATCCTACCATCATATACAGCCGGTTAAAAAGGGGAAAAGAAAAAGTATTGTTGCCGATGTTGTAGGACCAATATGTGAATCAAGCGACTTTCTGGCCAGGGACAGGGAGATACAACAGGTCCGTAAGGGAGAGTATCTTGCCATTATGTCAGCAGGGGCCTATGGATTCAGCATGAGCTCTAATTATAACAGCAGACCAAGGGCTGCTGAGGTGATTGTTAAAGGGAAAGAGTATGCCCTGATTAGAAAAAGAGAAACCTACAAAGACCTTATCAGTGGCGAGATTATTCCTGATATTATCGGGTAAATGGATATATATTTCACAAAAATGCACGGTCTCGGTAACGATTTTATCCTCCTCGACGGGATAAAAGATCCGCATTTACTCGGTCTTGATTTCGCAACAATGGGGCCACATCTCTGTCATAGAAGGTTTGGCATAGGGGCTGATCAGATCCTGCTGCTTACTCCTTCAACCATGGCAGACTTCCAGATGAGGATCTTTAATGCCGATGGCAGTGAGGTTGAGATGTGCGGTAATGGCATTAGATGCCTTGCTCATTATATATGGAAAAGGGGACTGTCAAACAAAAAAATCCTCGGTATCGAGACAAAGGCAGGCATAATAAGGCCTGAAAGGGTAAACGACCTTGTTAAGGTTGATATGGGAGAGCCGATATTCGATCCTGAAAGAATCCCTGTTAACATAACCGATGAATTTCTTAAGAACGTATTCGAAGGAAAGGTGAGGGCAATAATAGATTATCCGCTCCAGATTGATGACAGACTCTTCAAGATTACATGCCTTTCAATGGGAAATCCCCATACAGTGATAGTTGTTGACAAAGTAGAGGATTTCCAAGTAGGATATTACGGCCCGATGATAGAAAATAATGGCCTTTTTCCGAAAAGGACGAATGTTGAGTTTATAGAGATATTAAATCCCTCCGAGATAAGAATGAGAGTATGGGAGAGGGGATCAGGCGAAACGATGGCCTGTGGTACAGGGGCCTCGGCAGCAGCAGTTGCAATGATACTGAAGGGACTTACAAAAAGAGATGTTATGGTTCATCTATTAGGCGGTGACTTACAGATAAGCTGGGCCTCGGATAATCATGTCTATATGACAGGTCCTGCTAAAGAGGTCTTTGAGGGAAAGATTGCGGTTTAATCGTAGATGAGCTATGGAGAGAAGGGTATTTAGTAGAAAGGAAGAACAGAGTGAGATAGAGTATACCGTAACGGTACTCGATTTAAAGGAATTAAAGAAGTTAACTAAAAAAGCGTTAATAGTTGATTTAAGTGAAGGTGGAGTTGGAATAATTACAGATTATCCTCTCGAGCCAGGTCATATACTCACCTTTGTTAACGGCTTCTCTAACAAAATAGGGATCGTCAGGTGGAGTGACAGGGAGGATAGCCATTACAGGGTCGGAGTAAAATTCGTTTAAAGTTTATGACCCGTTTATCATTAAAGGAGGGCAGCATGATCAAAGGTTCAATAGTCGCAATAGTAACACCCTTCAAAAATGGAAAATTCGATGAAAAGGCATTTTCAGAACTGATAGAATGGCACATCTCAAAGGGAACGAATGCGATAGTCCCCTGTGGCACAACAGGGGAGTCAGCAACCCTCGATTATGAGGAGCATTACAGGGTTATAGAGGTGGCTGTTAAGGTCGTTAATAAGAGGATACCTGTCATTGCCGGCACAGGTGCAAACTCAACAGATGAGACGATAATGATAACTAATAAGGCAAAGGAACTCGGTGCTGACGCAGCCCTCCTCGTTGCACCTTATTATAACAAACCAACACAGGAGGGGCTTTACAGGCATTATAAGGCTGTTGCAGAAGCTGTTGATATACCAATAGTGCTTTATAATGTGCCTGGAAGAACGGCTGTTAATATCCTTCCCTCAACAGTTGCGAGACTTGCCGAGGTAAGAAATATCGTTGCCATAAAAGAGGCAACAGGTGATATGAAACAGGCAAGCGAACTTATAAGACTTTGCGGAGATAGAATAACGGTATTGTCAGGCGATGACTTTACAACATTTCCCCTCCTTGCCCTCGGGGGTAAAGGTGTTATATCGGTTACAGCAAATATTGCACCCCATGAGGTCTCCGAGATGTGCAGACTTTGGGAAGAGGGAAATATAGAAGAGGCGAGGAGATTACACTACAGCCTCGAGCCTTTGAATTCTGCAATGTTTATCGAGACTAACCCCATACCTGTCAAGACGGCACTGGCAATGATGGGCAAGATCAGGGAGGAGTTTCGTCTCCCCCTCTGTGAGATGTCCGAGGCTAATAAGGAGAAGTTGAAGAAGACCCTTATCGAGTTCGGCCTGTACTTAGGGAGTTGATATATTGAACAATAGCCCTATCACCCCTCACCTATGATACCCATTACTAATCCTTACTCTACCGTAACGCTCTTTGCAAGGTTTCTCGGTTGGTCAACGTCATAACCTCTCATAACCCCTGTATGATAGGCTAGTAGTTGAAGGGGTATGGTAAAAAGGATCGTGGAAAGATAATGATCTGATTCGGGAATAACAAGAGAATAATCTGATATTGAAGATACCCTGTCGTCCTGTTCATTCGTAAGAGCTATTATCCTGCCGCCTCTGCTTCTTACTTCTTCTATATTAGAGATAATCTTATCCTGGAGAATGCCCTTAGGAGCAAGAAAGACAACAGGTACCTCCTCATCAATAAGGGCAATCGGACCATGCTTCATCTCTCCAGCAGGATAGCCCTCTGCGTGGATATAGCTTATCTCCTTTAGTTTAAGGGCACCCTCGAGGGCAACTGGGTAGTATATCCCTCTACCGAGATACAGGAAGTCCTTTGATTTAAAGAATATCCTTGCTATACCTTCGATCTTTCCATCATTTTTAAGTATCCGCTCTATTTTGTCAGGGATGGTCAATAACTCATTCAGTCTCTTCAGACATTCCGAAGAAGAAATATTTTTACGACTCAGTGATAAGGCTATAGAGAAAAGGTAAAGAGCTACTATCTGGGATGTAAAGGCCTTTGTTGAGGCAACGCCTATCTCAGGGCCTGAATGGGTATAAAAAACGCTATCAGCCTCCCTCGAGGATGTGCTTCCAATAACATTACAAATACTGAGAACCCTCGCCCCTCTTTTCTTCGCCTCCCTCTGGGCTGCTAAGGTGTCTGCAGTCTCTCCTGATTGGGTAATAGCTATTAAGAGGTCATCTTGAGCTATTATCGGGTTTCTGTACCTGAACTCAGAGGCTATATCGACCTCAACAGGTATCCTGGCCATCTCTTCGATCATATATTTCCCTATTAGCCCAGCATGCCATGAGGTTCCGCAAGCAACTATGAAGACCCTCTTGAGACTCTTGAGATAATCATTATCAAGGCCGAATTCTTCAACATTTATATCTCCCCTTCCGAGATCAATCCTTCCCCTTATCGTGTCAGCAATTGCCCTCGGCTGCTCATATATCTCCTTCAGCATAAAATGCTTAAAGCCTCCCTTTTCAGCCATTGAGGGGCTCCACGAGATGGACGTAATCTTCCTATCGAGAATATTTCCTTTCATATCTATTACCTTAAACCCATCTTCAGTGACTATAACAATGTCACCGTCTTCGAGAAATATAACATCCTTAGAATATTCAAAAAAGGCTGGAACATCAGAGGCAACAAAGTACTCTCCATTCCCGATGCCGAGACATAAGGGGCTGTCCTTTCTCGCACCAATGATCTTTTTATCATCATTTTCGCTGATCACAGCTATAGCATACGCTCCTTTTAATTCAGATAATGCCTTTCTTACGGCATCCTCAAGGGATAAGCTACGAGCGTATTTATGAATGAGATGACAGATAACCTCTGTATCGGTCTCAGAGTTAAAGGAATAACCCTCAGATATAAGTTCTTTTTTTAACTCGACATAGTTTTCTATAATGCCATTGTGGACTATTGCTATACCTCCTGACCTGTGGGGATGGGCATTCTCCTCAGATGGTCTTCCATGAGTTGCCCACCTCGTATGGCCAATAGCAATATTGGAAACAGGTCTCTCGTTGCCAATGGCCGAAAAAAGATCCCTCACCTTTCCTTTGCACCTCTTGATCTCTATTCCGGTGTCTGTGAGATAGGCAATACCAGCTGAATCGTATCCCCTGTATTCGAGCCTCTTGAGCCCATCGAGAACTACAGATATAGCATCCTTTTTACCAATATAACCTATGATTCCACACATAAATCCTCCTTCTTCATCCCGCCCCCCATCCCAAAGAGTAAGGGCGTGCCTTTATTTGGGTGAATAGGTGAACGGGTGAAACCTCTTTACCGCTCCACCTCTTCACCTCTTCACCACTTCACCTCTTCACCTTACCCTCTGGGATGGGGGCGGGACTTCCGCCTTTTATTCACCCAGCCCCTTATGTTTCTCTGTCTCACCCTGCTTAAGGCGAGGGACCCTGAAGGAACATCTTCGGTAATCGTCGAGCCTGCCCCGATATAGGCACCTTTGCCGACCTTTACCGGTGCCACAAGCTGGGAATCACTTCCTATAAATACGCCATTCTCAATAATTGTCTTATGTTTCTGCCTTCCGTCATAATTACATGTTATAGTGCCTGCTCCAATATTAACATCCCTTCCAATCTCTGCATCCCCTAAATAACTGAGATGGGATGCCTTAGTTCCCCTGCCAATGGAGGACTTCTTTACCTCAACAAAATTGCCTATCTTACAGGAACTCCCTATTACAGAGCCAGGTCTCAGGTGGGCAAAGGGACCTATTGTTGAATTATCCTTTATAATAGAGGATTCTATTACTGTTGAATCTTTAATAGTGACGCCGTTACCAAGACGGCTATCGATCAGGCGAGTGTTTGGAAAGATCCTGCATCCCTTACCTATTATGGTCTTACCCTCAATAAAAACATTCGGATATATGATAGTATCCCTTCCGATCTTCACATCAGGATGGATGAACACCGAGTTTTTGTCTATTATAGAGACGCCTTTATCAATTAGCCTCTCAATGATTCTATCTCTCATGTAAAGGCATGCATTGCCCAATTCTCTTCTCGTGTTTATCCCTGTAAGCTCTGCCTCGGAGCCGAGGGGGTAAGCTCCCACCCTGTATCCCTTTTTCACAGCAATACCCACAATATCTGTCAGATAATATTCTCCCTTTCTTTTGTTAATCTTTATTTCCTTAAGAAGATCAAGGACCTTTTGACCAATAGCATATATACCGCTGTTGACCTCTCTTATCTTTTTTTGTTCTGCTGTAGCATCCTTATCCTCAATAATAGATACAACCTCACCACCCTCTCTTACTATCCTTCCATAGGAATGCTCACCTCCTGCCATGAAGGATATGAGGGATATATCATCCTTTTTTCTGTCATGAATCTTAAGAAATCTTCTCAACGTCGAGGTCTCAATAAGCGGTGTATCGCCATTCAATACGAGAACGGTTCCTTCGAAACCTTCAAGGAATTCAGTAGCCCTCTTAAGGGCATCACCCGTTCCAAGGGGTTTCTCCTGTGTGATAAACCTCACAGGATAGCCTGCGAGGGTATCCTTTATACCTTCGGTGTGTGGGCCTATCACGATAATGTTATTTTTTGAACCAAGCCCTTTTACTGAATCCGCAACATATTGAATTATTGGTTTACCCAGGATATTATGGAGAACCTTGGGAATATCTGACTTCATCCTCTTCCCGAGGCCTGCGGCAAGTATAACAGTGGCCAGTGTCCCGCCAATGGCGGGATAAGGCTGTCGAGCCCTTTTCATTACTGTTCCTCTCCTATCTTTTGGGATTCTTCCCTTGCCTCGTGAATCCTCTGAGGTGCGGCAATCCCTCCTGAAAGGATAATCTTTATCCCCTCCTCTATCGGGATATCAGTATAAAGAACCTCATCTTCCCGGAAAAGCACGATCTCACCGAGGTAAAGGTTATTCGTAGGTATGTAAACTGCTCTCAGACATGATTCTGACCCGTCTCTTTCCGATTTTATGCTACACTCCTTTGTGAGAAAGCCAAAGGCATAGGACCCCTTTCTCGGATACTCAACAATAACAAATCTCTTAAAGGAACCCTTACTTTCAGGGGAGAAGGCATCAACGAGTTGTTTCAGGGCTGTATATATCCCTTTAAAAACAGGTAGTTTTAAAAAAAGCCTTTCAAAGATACCTATTATCTTTTTCCCTATTACATTGCTTGATATAATGCCAACGATAAAGACGAGTATTATGGCTGTTATGAAACCGAGTCCTGAGATATGCCTGTGGAGAATACTATCGAGTAGAGGGCTTAAGAGACCATCGATAAAATTAAAAAACCATACTATGACAGATATGGTTATGATGACAGGGATAATTATGACCAGCCCTGATATAAATCTTTTCTTTATCGCACCTCTGAGATTCATTACTCACTGCTTGCCTTTGCCATCACTTCCTCTGATATATCAAAGTTGGCATAGACATTCTGAACATCGTCGTGATCTTCAAGAACCTCCATGAGCCTCATCATCTGTTCAGAGTTCTTCTCGTCGAGGGATACATAGCTTTTTGGCAGCATTGTTATCTCGGCCAGAGAAACAGGGATACCTGCCGATTCAATTGCTGACTTTACAGGATTTAAATCCTCGGGCCTTGTAATGATCTCGTAATTATCCTCTTTTGGGTCATTCCTCATATCCTCTGCCCCTGCATCGAGGGCTACAGACATAAGAGAATCTTCATCAACCTTTCCCTTTTCTACAAGGATATATCCTTTTTTCTCAAACATCCAGGCAACACAACCTGCCTCGCCGAGACTGCCACCGTGTTTGGACATAAGGTATCTTAACTCTGAAACAGTCCTGTTTTTATTATCTGTCAATACCTCAATAAGCACGGCAACCCCACCGGGGCCATACCCTTCATAGGAGTATTCCTCATAAGAGACGCCTGGCAGTTCTCCTGTGCCTTTCATGATAGCCCTCTTTATATTATCTGAAGGCATATTTACCTCTTTTGCCTTTTCAATGGCAAGTCTTAATCTGGGATTGCCCTCAGGGTCTCCCCCTCCAAGCCTTGCTGCAACAGATATCTCCTTCACGATCTTTGTGAAGACTCTACCTTTTTTTGCATCGGCATGTGCCTTTTTGTGTTTTATCTGTGCCCATTTAGAATGTCCTGCCATAAATCTCCTCCTTCTTAAAAAATTATTCTACCATATCCAGCCCTACCTTTGCGATGCCAGATGCCTCATCACCCCTGAATCGAAGCTTATAAGACTTTCTAAACTTTGAATTTCAAGTTGACAGTGCGACTAAGGCATGTTAAATATATTATTATGAGATGAATAGCTAATATAGCATTGGTTGCTTTTATAATATGCATATCCTTACCTATTATATTGACGTCTAATATACCCGATTCAACCGCTTTCATTACAAGCGATTTATTTGGTGAATTGGTGGATTTGAGGTTATAGGTAAATGGGTGAATGGGCCTCTTCACCACTTCACCTCTTGACCGATTCACCAATGAGAGAATTTAATTAAAGCAATGGGTCCCGAGAAAGGGGGTGATATATAGATAGTATTGGTAAGGGTTCAGTCGTTATAAAAAAACAAAAGAAGGAGGGAGTTTATGAAGTATCTCAGGCTAATCTTGATCATGGCATTTCTTGCGCTGCCTGTTATTGCCTTTGCTGAGTTTAACACAATAGATGACCTTGCAAAGGCATACAGTGACGAGGCTTGCAAGTCCTGCCATGGTAAGGTCCACGACGAGTGGAAGTCATCCTATCATGCCCAGTCTGTCGTGCATTCTCTCGGTGGTATAAGGAACTTTATCGTTGTTGGCCTCGGTAAGGAATGGAACAAGCCTGTAAGTAAAGAGCACCTTATGCGCTGCATGGATTGCCATGCCCCCCAATTAGAGGATGCCTCTGAATCGCTCATCAAGCATGTTGCAGACCTGATAGTGACAGCCGTTGACAAGAAGGATGAGAATGCAAAGAAGGAGCTCAGCAAGCTGAATGTCAATTGCGTTGTCTGTCATAATATGAAGGTCTCGATTGAAAAGAACCTCCGTGGCGCTCCTGAAAAAGGAGTCTATTATGGCCCAACAGGAAAGGCATCGCCAGCACACAAGACAATGAAGTCAAATGTGATCACCTCTGCTGTCTTCTGCGGACAATGCCATGGCGTTTACACACTACCTGATGGAGATACCATAGGATGTAACACCCTATATGGCAGCTATAAGAATGCTTATAAGGCTAATGGTGGCACAGAGACCTGTCAGGACTGCCATATGAAAAAGGAAAACAGAGGTCACACATTCCCGGGTGCCTATCAGGAGGCGATTCTTAAGGAGGGGCTTGTTGTTGATGCCAATATAGCGGGCATAAGGCTCCATCCAGGGAAGTGGATACCTACAGCAATAGTGAATGTGAGCCTTACGAACAAGGCAGGTCACAGAACACCTGATGGCTGACTATGGACAGACAAGGTAGTCCTGGAAGTGACTGCTAAAACAGACAAAGGTACTTTGATAAATATAGGTAAAAAGGAGTACTGGGAACTCGGAATGGACATAGATGGTGACCACAGACTCGGTGCATGGCAGATTAAGGACATAATTGACCTTACCTTGCCACCGAAAAAGACTACAAAGGAGAGCTTTGTGACTGAACTGCCAGCTGATACTAAGAGCGCAGAAGTAGAGGTTAAGGTTACCCGTCTCGCTGGGCCAAAGACCTTTGTGCTCTATACGGCGACAAAGAAATTGAACTTCGAAAAATAAACTCAAAGGGCGGAGCCAAAGGCTCCGCCCTCACTATTTAAAAAGCCTCTCTATCCCTTCAGTGCGACAGTTCGCCCGTGCGACCGTCTGACTAATGCTACAGTGCGACAGTCAGAAAGCTATCGCACGGTAGAACTGTCGAACTGTCGCACCAAGTTGTCGCTCTGTAGCACGGTCTCACTAATTGAGATATAATACCTAAAGTCAGAAGTATTTATAAATTAACTGCCGACTCCTAACTCTTAGTATACTATAACAAAGGCGTAATGGGTGATGGGCCTATTAGAAGATAACAGACATTTAGAGGATTCAGACAGACAGTATATCTGGCATCCCTTTACTCAGATGAAGGACTGGGTTAATGAAAAACCCATAATTATCTCCGAGGGAAGGGACTGCTTTATTAAGGACATCTATGGTAACTGGTATCTTGACGGGGTATCATCATTATGGGTCAATATCCATGGCCACAGAAAAAAAGAGATAGACGAAGCCATTAAAGACCAGCTCGACAAAATTGCCCACAGCACAATGCTCGGCCTAAGCAATGTCCCGGCAATTAAACTTGCCGAAAGGCTTGTCCGAATTATCAACTCATCACTCATAACCCATCACTCATCACTGAATAAGGTCTTTTACTCTGACAACGGCTCGACCTCAGTCGAGGTTGCCCTTAAGATGGCCTTCCAGTACTGGATTCATAAAGGGATAAAGGGAAGGGATAAGTTTCTGTCTTTGAGGAATGCCTATCATGGCGATACACTGGGTGCGGTGAGTGTTGGAGGGATAGATATATTCCACAAGACCTTTGAGCCCTTGCTCTTTAAGGCCTTTAAGGCACCTTCTCCATACTGCTACAGGTGCGAACTCAACCTCTCCTATCCTGACTGTTCTTTTGCCTGTCTTAATGAGATGGAGAAGATAATGAAAGAACACTCTGGGGAAATCGCTGCCCTGATTATTGAGCCCCTTGTTCAGGCTGCCGGGGGGATAATAGTCTCTCCACCAGGCTATCTAAAGGGTATAAGGGAGTTATGCACAAGATACAATATCCTCATGATAGCAGATGAGGTTGCAACAGGCTTTGGAAGGACAGGTAGGATGTTTGCCTGTGAACATGAAGGGGTTATCCCTGATATAATCTGCCTCTCAAAGGGAATCACAGGAGGCTATTTGCCATTAGCGGTAACGATCACAACAGAGGAGGTGTATAATGCCTTCTTAGGTGAATTCAGTGAGCTCAAGACCTTCTTCCATGGTCATTCCTATACAGGGAATCCACTGGCCTGTGCTGCTGCCCTCGCCTGTCTGGATCTCTTTGAAAAGGAAAAGACCCTCGAGAATCTGAATCCGAAGATTGAGCTTCTCGAGAAATATCTTTCCGATTTGGCCAGTCTCGATCATGTAGGCAATGTCAGGAATAAGGGATTAATAGCTGGCATTGAACTCGTTAGGGATAAAAGCACAAAAGAACCCTATCCATGGGAACAAAAGATGGGATGGAAGGTAGCCTATTATGCAAGAGATAAAGGTGTTTTAATAAGACCCCTCGGCAATGTTGTTGTCATAATGCCTCCTTTATCTATAAGCACAGACAACCTCGAACAACTGATGAGGGTGATTAAGGAGGCGATTGAATCGGTCACCTAACTATGGGCGATAAGCTGGCGGAGGGGGTGAGATTCGAACTCACGGTAGGTGTAACCCTACAGCGATTTTCAAGACCGCCGCCTTAAACCTCTCGGCCACCCCTCCATCTCAGGGCATGTAAGAATTATAACAAAAAATCGATTAAGAGTGCGATAGGGTTGATCGGTTATGCTATAATAATCAATGGGTGATGCTGATAGGTAATGAGTTTTTTAACTTGTCACTCATCACGGATAACTCATCACGGATTACGAGTAACTGATCACGAATTACAGATAACTCATCACTGAAAGGTGTTTATATGTTTGAATTCAACAGAATAAAGAGACTTCCACCTTATGTCTTTGCCATAGTTAACCAGCTCAAGATGGAGGCAAGGAGAAGGGGTGAGGACATAATTGACCTCGGTATGGGCAATCCTGACCTTCCCACGCCAAAGCATATAGTGGAAAAACTCTGTGAGGCTGCAAGGAATCCGAGGAATCATCGCTACTCAGCCTCAAGGGGTATAACTCAATTAAGGGTAGCTATAACAGAATGGTACAAAAGGAGATACGATGTTGACCTTGACCCTGAGACTGAGGTTGTTGTAACGATAGGTGCTAAAGAGGGACTGAGTCATTTGTCTTATGCAACCCTCGGCCCTGGAGATGTTGTAATGACGCCCTCTCCAGCCTATCCAATTCATCCCTACAGTGCAATACTGGCCGGTGCAGAGGTAAGATATATCCCTACAGGAAGGGGTCTCGATTTCTTCGAGGAAACAGAAAAGGCCTTTAAGGCCACATGGCCAAAACCGAAGATGCTCATAATAAACTTTCCCCATAACCCTACGACAGAGTGCGTTGAGCTCGATTTCTTCAGGAAGGTAGTCGAATTCGCAAAGGAACATGAGATAATGGTTGTACATGACTTTGCCTATGCTGACCTCTGTTTTGATGGCTACAGGGCACCGAGTTTTCTTCAGGTACCTGGAGCAAAGGATATAGGCGTTGAGTTCTTCTCAATGACAAAAAGCTATTCAATGGCCGGCTGGAGAGTAGGATTCTGCTGTGGTAACAGGGAGATAGTAGGTGCTTTGACAAAGATAAAGAGTTATCTCGACTACGGCATGTTTCAGCCTATACAGATAGCGAGCATTGTTGCCCTGCGGGGTCCCCAAGAATGCGTTGAAGAGGCAAGGAGCATTTATGAGTCGAGGAGGGATGAACTTATTAAGGGGCTCCATAAGGCAGGATGGATGGTGCCACCCCCAAAGGCCACCATGTTCGTCTGGGCTGAAATACCTGAGCCATTTAAGGAGATGAAGTCACTGGAGTTCAGTAAATTTCTTCTTAAGGAGGCTGGCGTTGCCGTTTCCCCGGGCATTGGATTTGGAGAGGACGGTGATGACTTTGTCAGGTTTGCCCTTGTTGAGAACGAACACAGGATAAGGCAGGCAGTAAGGGGGATTAAGAAGGCTCTACGTGGAAAGGATCCTTATAATCGAGGATAGAGAGTCCATGGCCCGCATGCTCAAGGAAACTATAGAGGCAGCGGGCTATCAAACGATTATCGCTGGAGACGGACAGGAGGGGATAAGAAGATTCAAAGATGAAAGGATCGATCTTGTCATCACTGACCTGAAGCTTCCCAAGAAAGACGGGCTTGCTGTACTTTCCGCTGTTAAAGAAGAGAACCCTCTTATACCTGTGATAATAATGACTGCCTATGGCACCATTGATATAGCTGTAAAGGCAATAAAGGACGGAGCCTTTGACTTTATAACAAAGCCCTTTGACACGGATCACCTCCTTCATCTTATAAAGAAGGCCCTTCAGAATCAGAGGCTTATAACAGAAAATATGCTCCTCCGGGAAGAATTCTCTTCCCGTCTCGGCATGCCAACTATAATAGGAAAGAGTGAAAGGATAACCGAGGCTGCGAGAAAGGCACAGAAGGTAGCTCAGACAAAGACAACAGTTTTACTCCTCGGTGAAAGCGGTACAGGAAAGGAACTATTTGCAAGGGCGATTCATTGTCTGAGCCCGCGAAAGGACTTCCCCTTTGTGCCTATTAACTGCGCCGCTATTCCAAAGGAACTGCTCGAATCCGAGTTATTCGGTTACGAAAAAGGAGCCTTTACAGGAGCAGAAACCCTGAAGATTGGGAAGATTGAGCTTGCCAATAAAGGGACGGTCTTTTTTGACGAGATTGGTGAGATGGATATAACACTTCAGAGCAAGCTCATGAGGGTACTTCAAGAAGGAGAGATAGAGAGGGTTGGAGGTTTGAAGACCTCCAGGGTCGATGTGAGGATAATAGCTGCAACAAACAGAGATATAGAGAAGGCTGTTAGGGAGGGCAGTTTCAGGGAAGACCTCTACTACAGACTTAATGTCTTTCCGATAACATT
>JBKBUA010000019.1:0-21477 GCA_046290845.1 Thermodesulfovibrionales bacterium | reverse complement strand
CTTCCAATAAAACAAGGATTGAAACAGAAGTCCCCTGAATCACATTCTTTTATGGCGTCATGTCTAAGACTTACTTCCAATAAAACAAGGATTGAAACTCCCACAGGGAAACTGCTGCGATGTCTTCTGGGTCCGTCTAAGACTTACTTCCAATAAAACAAGGATTGAAACTTTTCTGTTACAGTATCTACATTGGCCATTGTTGTGTCTAAGACTTACTTCCAATAAAACAAGGATTGAAACACATTCGGAAAAATTTTGCATCCACCTCTATTCCCCGTCTAAGACTTACTTCCAATAAAACAAGGATTGAAACTCAAAGACAAACCACTTGTGTGGTTTGCCCATTACTTTTGTCTAAGACTTACTTCCAATAAAACAAGGATAGGGTGTTTTAAAGGCGATTATATTTTATTCCTACGAGAGATCGCCAATGAGGAACTGGATCAGGGTGGTTGAGACGATCGATGCTGTTTCTGCCCTTAGTATCCTTTTCCCGAGAGCGATAGTGATAAGCCCGCCCGATTCAGCCCCCCTGACCTCCTCAGCAGTGAACCCGCCTTCGGGACCAATAAAAAGATAAATCGGTAAAGAGGTGTGGAAATGGAGGGGTAATGATCCCGCCAGGGCGGGATTAGAAAGGGCATCCTTCAGAGAGATTCCCCCTCCTTCCCAGAATATGAATCCTTTTAGGCTATAATCCATGACCGCTGAATCCGTACGGGTTAAAAGAAATTTTTTATACTCCTCATTGATCATGAATAATGCATCGTGGTATTCAACAGGCTCATGAATAAGAGGGATAAAGGTTCTTCCACTTTGCCTCGATGCATCCTCTGCTATCTTTCTCCACCTCGCTATCTTTCCTGTCTCCCTCACCTGACTTCTTTCTGTTATGACTGGATAAATCTCCTTTATGCCAAGTTCTGTTGTCTTCTGAATCACGATGTCCATCTTCTCACCCTTTAATAGACCCTGGAAAAGAATAAGATTCAATGGTGATTCTGTGTCACAGGGTTGCATACTTATGATCTCAGCCCTGACTTCTCTCTTCGATAACCCTCGAATTTCGCAGTAAAAGGATCTCCCCTTACCATCGAGAACCTCAATATGATCTCCCACTTTGCACCTCAAAACCCTAATGAGATAATGTGCCTTTTCACCTGTGATATTGATAATCTTAGATTCATCAGTTATTGGAAGAAAGATGCGAGGCATATTAAGGGTTAATTATTTTCCACTGTCCCTGAGAATATATCCTTCAATTTATCCTTAAAGGTTTTTTGTGTCTTTTCTCCGCTTATCTTCGCAAATTCCTCAAGCAATTCCCTCTGTCTCGGTGTTATATGTTTTGGTACCTCAATATTAACTATAACTATCTCATCTCCTCGACCATGACCGCCGAGTTTCGGTATTCCCTTACCTTTCAGATGAAAGGCCTTACCTGAAGGTGTGCCTGGAGGAATCTTAAGATCCGCTGTCCCATCGAGGGTCGGAACATCAATCGTGGCACCAAGAACAGCCTGGGGAAAGGTTATCGTAGTTTCATAGATTATGTCATTGCCCTTTCTGACAAAGAGGGGATGCTTTTTGATATTGACGATTATATAGAGATCACCTGGCGGTCCACCATAATGGCCCAGCTCTCCTTCACCAGCCATCCTGAGCCTCGAACCTGAATCAACTCCAGGAGGCACCTTCACAGAGATTGAACGGGTCTTTCTTACATAACCTTTGCCCTTACAGGTATGACAGGGGTCTGTTATAATCTTTCCCTGACCATCGCACTTGTTACATGTCCTTGATATGCTAAAAAAGCCTTGCTGGAATCTTATCTGCCCAGTACCACGGCAGTTCGGACATTGAACTGGGCCAGTGCCTGGCCTCGCACCCGAGCCATTGCAGGTATCGCACCTCTCCCACCGTGGGACCTCGATCGTCTTCTCTGTACCAAAGGCAGCATCCTCAAGTGTTATATCAAGGTCATACCTGAGGTCCTCTCCCTTTGTGGGTCTCGGTCTCCTCTGGCCCGTAAAGGCACCGAAGAAGTCACCGAAGATGTCTTCAAAGATATCTGTAAAGGCCGTGCCTGTGAAGGCACCAAAGCCTGCTCCAACTCCCTCAGCGGTACCAAATCTATCGTAATTTGCCCTTTTTTCAGCATCGCTCAGGACGGAGTAGGCTTCGTTAATCTCTTTGAATTTTTCTTCTGCTTCCTTATTCCCGGGGTTTCTATCTGGATGATACTTGAGTGCCAGGGATCTGAAGGCCTTCTTTATCTCGGCCTCGGTAGCATTCCTTGGCACCCCGAGTATCTCATAATAATCCTTCATTTATCCTTTTTGTCAACCTCTTCAAATTCAGCCTCCACAACCTCTTCCTCTGCACCTTTTTTCTCTGTCTCTGAAGTCGTAGGCCCCGATTGGGCTCCAGCAGCCCTGTATATATGCTCTGCTATCTTATGGGATGCCTTCATAAGGTTATCGATAGCTGATCTTATCTCTGAGGCATCAGAGCTTGTATCCTTTATTTTTTTACACCTTTCGAGAGCACCCTCTATCTCTTTCCTTTCTGATTCGGTGAGTTTGTCACCATATTCCCTGAGGGACTTCTCGACACCATAAACAAGATTATCCGCTTCATTGCGTGCCTCGGCAAGTTGCTTCTTTTTCCTGTCTTCCTCAGCATGGGCCTCTGCCTCACGCATCATCTTCTTTATCTCTTCCTCGGTAAGACCACTTGAGGCGGTTATCCTTATGGATTGCTCCTTACCAGTACCGAGGTCCTTTGCCGAGACATGAAGTATTCCATTGGCATCTATATCAAAGGTAACCTCAATCTGCGGGACACCTCTCGGAGCGGGTGGTATGCCTACAAGTTCGAAGACACCGAGGAGTTTATTATCAGCAGCCATTTCCCTTTCACCCTGGTAGACCTTAATGGTAACGGCAGGTTGGTTATCTGTGGCTGTTGAAAAGATCTGGCTTTTCTTGGTAGGTATGGTCGTATTTCTCTCGATGATCTTTGTGAATATACCGCCGAGGGTCTCTATACCGAGTGAAAGTGGTGTTACATCGAGGAGTAATACCTCCTTAACCTCTCCCTTAAGAACAGCAGCCTGAATAGCAGCACCAACAGCAACAACCTCGTCAGGATTCACGGTCTTATTAGGTTCTTTACCAAAAAAGGATTGAACAACCTGTTGAACCTTGGGCATACGTGTCTGTCCACCAACGAGTATCACCTCATCTATATTTTGAGGGGAAAGATTAGCATCTGCCAGGGCTCGCTTACACGGGCCAATCGTTTTCTGTACAAGGTCATCAGTAAGCTGCTCCAGTTTTGCCCTCGTAAGCTTCATGAGGAGATGTTTTGGCCCTGTTGCATCAGCCGTTATAAAGGGGAGGTTTATCTCCGTCTCCATGGCTGTTGAGAGTTCTATCTTTGCCCTTTCAGCAGCCTCTTTAAGCCTCTGTAAGGCCATCCTGTCCTGTTTGAGATCTATTCCCTGATCCTTTTTGAATTCCTCAACCATCCAGTCGATTATCCTGAGATCAAAGTCGTCGCCTCCCAAGTAAGTATCGCCATTTGTGGACTTAACCTCGATAACACCTTCACCAATCTCAAGCACAGATATATCGAAGGTTCCACCTCCGAGGTCATAAACAGATATCTTCTCCTCTTTTTTCTTATCCATCCCGTAGGCAAGGGATGCGGCGGTTGGCTCATTTATTATTCTCAAGACATTGAGGCCTGCAATCTTGCCCGCATCCTTTGTAGCCTGCCTCTGACTGTCATCAAAATAGGCAGGTACTGTTATCACCGCCTCTGTTACGGGCTCACCGAGGTAGTCTTCTGCCGCCTGTTTTAGTTTCTGAAGTATCATAGCTGATATTTCAGGTGGAGAATATCTCTTCCCCCTTACCTCAACATGGGCATCCCCATTTGGAGCCTCTACTATTTTATAGGGAAGCCTCTTCCTGGCATGCTCCACCTCTGGGGAATTAAACTTTCTTCCCATTAGCCTTTTTATTGAAAATATAGTATTCTCAGGGTTTGTTATGGCCTGCCTCTTTGCTATCTGACCAACAAGCCTCTCACCCTTCTCGGTAAAGGCAACTACAGAAGGTGTTGTTCTGCTTCCCTCCTGATTGGGGATCACGACTGGTTCGCCCCCTATTACTACCGCAACAACCGAATTAGTAGTACCAAGGTCTATGCCTATAGCTTTTCCCATATTATTCCTCCTTCTTAATCTGTGAATTTATTTCAGATGTCTCAACTTCCGGTTCAGATTTCTTGGATACGGCAACGAGGGATGCCCTTAAGACCTTATCGCCATACATATATCCCTTTCTGAACTCCTCAACAACAGTTTTATCCTCCACATCATCCCTCTCGACCTGTGACATAGCGTGGTGCAACGATGGGTCAAAGGGCCTGCCGAGTGCCACAATTGGAATAAGTCCAAACTTCTCTGTAATCCTCTGAAACTCCCTGAGAGTCATCTCCACTCCCTTCACAAGTCCTTCCGATACATTTTCACTGGAGTGTTTAAGGGCCATCTCAAGATTATCAAGGACATTCAGAAGTTCATAAAGAAGCGCCTCATTTCCATACTTAATGAGCTCTTCTTTTTCCTTCTGCACCCTTTTCTTATAATTCTCAAACTCAGCATATAATCGCAGGTATTTTTCTCTTAACTCTGATAGCTCCTCCTCAACAGAGGGTTTTTCTTCAGGTTTCTCTTCTTTCTCGCTTACCTCCAGAACCTTTCCTTCCTTTTTCTCTATAACCTCTTCGTCTTTCACCTTTATCCCTCCGTTCAAAATCTTATTTTTACTTTTCTGATAACCTTTCCGAGATGTATCGTGCAGTGGCTTCAACAATAGCCATAGCTCGGAAATAATCCATCCTTGTAGGGCCGATGATTCCGATAGTTCCCATATGTTTATCACCTTCCCTGTAAGTGGATGCGACAACACTCAGGTTCATCATATCTGTAACAGGATTCTCAGAACCTATAACAACTTTGACACCACCATTATCCGTAAGCATATCGAGTAGTTTGATTATCCTGCGCTTATCCTCAATAGTCTTCATTATTGCCTTTATTCTCGCAAGATCAGAGAAGTCAGGTAATTCAAGCACCTCTGAGAGCCCCGATATAAATACAGTATTCTGCCCTGAATGCATTATCTCCTCGCAGATCCTCATCGCCTTTGATATAAGCCTGTCACAGATAACGCTATCACTTTTCATTTCCTTAAGTATAATAGTCCTTATCTCATCAATTGTGTAACCTGAAAACTTACTATTAAGGTAGTCTGATATTCTCTTCAGATCGCGATCGCTCAGGTCCGGGTCAAGTTCTATAATTCTGTTTTTAATCAAACCTTCCTCTGTTATAAGAACGGTGGCAACCCTGTCTTCTCTGCATTTGTATAGATTGATCTTCTTAAAAACAGAACTATCAGGTTTTGGTGGAATGGCTATTCCAAGGTAATGGGTAACCTCTGAGATAGTCCTTGTTGTTTCATCGAGAAGTTCATTTATATCATTCCTTATATTTTCAAGCCTGTTCCTCAGTTCTTTAAAAAGGCCCGGGTCAGCTTCACCTGACTTAAGTGATTCCACTGCATTAACATAGAATCTATATCCCTTATCAGTGGGTATGCGTCCTGCTGAGGTGTGAGGCTGCATCAGGTAACCCATATCCTCTAAGTCAGCCATGATATTTCTTATAGTTGCCGGTGAGAGATTAAATCCATATTTTCTCGTTATATATCTCGACCCTACGGGATCAGGATTAGAGATATAGCTGTCAACAACAGCCCACAGCACTCTGAAAACCCTTTCCTCGAGCATCTCTTTTTTCACCTAAAACTCCTCTGACTATCCATCATTAGCACTCAGCATATTAGAGTGCTAATAATTTAACAATAAATAAACCTCTCTGTCAAGAAATCACCATTTGAGGCCTTTTGCCATGAGTTTATCATAAAATTTCCTCGGTAGAAAGGCCTGTGAGTGGATCTCGTCACTATAATATTTTGTATCGATCTTGAACTCCCTCCTCATAACCCTCGGGTCATGTTTTCTTGAGGCTACCGAAAATGTCCACCAGTTGCCTGCATAGGTAGCAAGTGGCGCTGTATAAAGATCAACAACAGGGAATATGAGCCTCATCGCCTCCTGAACCTCTATAACCAGATCCTTATGAAAATGGAGAGATTCAGAGAGGGTAACAAACATGCCTTCATCGGTCAGAGAATCCCTGACTGACTTAAAGAATTCAACAGTAAAGAGGCTCTTTGCGAAACCAACTATATCTGTTGAATCAACAATTATTATATCTATGTCCTTATCTCTATTTTTAACAAATTCTGCTCCGTCCATGCACATTATCTCTACACGACTGTCGTCAATGCTACACGAGACAGAGGGAAAGAATTTCTTCGAGACATTTATGACATCCTCATCTATCTCGATAAAGAAAACCTTTTTAACTGTATCATGTTTTAATACCTCCCTGACGGTTCCACCATCTCCCCCCCCAATTACTATTATGTTCTGCGGATCGGGATGGGCGTGCATAAGGACGTGAACGAGCATCTCATGATAAAAGAACTCATCCTTCTCGGTTATCTGCACAACTCCGTCAAGGACAAGGATCCTTCCAAAATATGGATTTTCAACAACCATGATCTCCTGAAACTTACTCCTCCCCTTATAAAGTACCTTATCAATATCATATACATACTGAATAGGTGCGTAGGGATCTTTCTCAAAAAACTTTATCATATCGAACCTCCTATCTTTTTTTCTGCCTGTCATGGTTCGACAGGCCCACCATGACAATAACATGTCACCCTGAGCCTGTCGAAGGGTGACCCATCACTCATCCTGCATACTCAACCTATATCAAAATCGTCCTCGGTATCGAAAATCCATTAAACTCCGATGCATACGAGATTGTATATGCACCAGCAGAAAGTATGAGCAGACGATTACCAACCTCTGGCTCAGGAAGAAGTACCTCTTTGTCAATCACATCAAAGCTGTCACAACTTGGCCCGGCTATTGTCCACCTCTTAGGCTCATTCCTGCTTCCAACAACATAGGAATATTTAATCCCGCCGATGCTCTCCATTAACCCATTAAAAACACCAACATCTATATATATCCAGTCTTCATCTGCCCTGCGAGCCTTTCCAATGACAGAGGTAACAAAGACACCTGCATCACCTATGACAGCCCTTCCAGGTTCAATAAATACCTCAATGTCAGGCGGGAATTTCTCTGATATTAGCCTGCTGATCCTTTTTCCAATCGATTCAATCGTAATTACCTCCCTTGTGTATCTTATCGGGTATCCCCCTCCTATGTTAATCATGGATAAACGGATACCCTTTTCTGCTGCCATCTCCCACAGGTCCCTTGCCTTTTCTATTGCGGTATTCCAGTTATAGGCATTATTGCACTGAGAACCAACATGAAAGGTTATACCAACAGGATTGAGCCCCCTTTCTTTTGCATAAATCAGAAGATTCAGGGCTTCGTCGAGTTCCACCCCGAATTTTTTGCTAAGAGGCCATTCGCTCCCCTCATTGGGTACGGTTAATCTTACATATACATTCCTATCAGGTGCATAACGGGAAAGTTTATCAACCTCTGCAATTGAGTCAAAGGCGTAATACCCAATTCCATAAGAAACTGCCTGCTCAAGGAAGATAAGTGTCTTCACAGGATTGCTTGTGATTATCCTTTCAGGTTCAACGCCAAGGTCAGCGAGTATCCTTAATTCTCCTTCAGAAGCAATCTCAAAACCAATGCCGAGGCTGTTAAGATAGGCCAGTACATCCCTGTCAGGATTGGCCTTCACAGCATAAAAAACCTTTGAGTTCTTTATATTATTACCGATAGATTCAACCTTTTCCTTCACCACATCCTTATCAATAAGGAGATAGGGAGAAGGTTCATCGGTAACAGCAATAAAGTTAAGAACCTTATCCCAGGTCTTTTCATTAATAAACTTTTCCCTTATCATGAAACCTTCCTTGACTGAACCAATCTCCTCGCTGCAGCCCTTACAGCCTCTGGCACATTCTTATTCTTTTCAAGTATCACGAGATCCTTTGTCCTCAGACTCGTAACAAACGGAACACTCAGACCAGGAGGCGTTTTTGGGTTGTTAACAAGGGCAAAGATAATATTGTAGTTTTTTGTCCATTCCCGATTCCTGCATATAGCCCGAAGGGCCTCTTCAGGAGCATTCCTCGAGTGGGCAAGCATCTCAATCTCTGTCTCTGTCATCTTGGGGTTCTTAAGTACAGAAAGAACCACTTCTTTGTTTGGGTCCTTCAGGAGAATAGACCTTATCTCCTGCCCTCCCCTCAAGGCAAGAGCAATCTTTTCGCCAACAGTGAGGTGCTGTATCCTTTGTAAAAGGGTTTCTTTACGAGCCTGTGCACTTGATGGATGTGGCAATTCCATAACCTTAGCAGGCAGGTTCAGTAGCCTCTCAATGTCTTCCCTAATCTCTAAAGGTAATGCGCTCTGCTGTGCCAGCAATCTCAGGATGTCAGGCCTGTTTCTGTTTGACTCAAAGACCTCCTTGAATACCTCTGGTTCCCCGGAAAATTCGAGCAGTATCTCGATAACCTCTGGAGAAGCTACAGAAAGGTCAAGACCTATAAGTTTTGTCTCTTCCATAAGTATATGAAGTACTCTATATTCCCTTTTGGTCCCTTTACGGGTGATTGAAATATCCCTGATACGGTCAAACCGATCTCCTCTGAAAATCTTTTAATCTCCTCTACAGCGAGCATTCGTTTTCCTTCATCTCTGACAACCCCACCTTTGCCAACTTCTCCCTTTCCAACCTCAAATTGTGGTTTGATAAGGGCAAGTATTTGACCTCCTGCTTTCAAAAAAACAATCGCCTTTGGTAATATCTTTTTCAAAGAAATAAATGAAACATCGATTGTTATAAAATCTATCTCATCAGGTATCCTTTCTCTCTCGAGGTACCTGATATTCGTCTTCTCAAACAGTACCACCCTCGGGTCTTCTCTTAACTGCCAAGACAACTGTCCATAACCAACGTCTATACAATAAACCTTTTTAACCCCTTTCTTCAACATACAATCAGTAAAGCCTCCTGTCGAAGAACCTACATCCATAGCGGTCAATCCCTCTAATATAATGCCAAAATGATCCAGTGCGGCCTCAAGCTTTAAGCCACCTCTGCTTACATAAGGAATCCCTTCCTTCAATGTTATGAGGGCATCAACAGACACCATAGCCCCTGCCTTTGTAACAGGAATATTATTTACAAAAACCTTACCCTCCATAATCAGGGCCCTCGCCCTTTCCCTGCTCTCCACAAGCCTCCTTTCGAGCAATATCTTATCGAGACGTTCCTTTTTCATTTAACGAAAAATGCATTTAAGACAATTAGATAAGTACAAGATTATCCCTGTGAATAACCTCGTCAGAGTACTTATAGCCTAATATAGCATCTATCTCTTTAGTATTCCTCCCCTTGATTTTATCAATCTCCTCAGAGGAATAATTTACAAGGCCCTTCGCTATCCGATTTCCATCAGGATCTACACAATAAACAGCATCGCCTGTCTCAAATTCACCTGAGACCCCCTTAATCCCTGAGGGTAAGAGGCTTTTCCCCCGCCTCATAATTGCCTCGACAGCACCACTGTCAAGACTGATAAGGCCCCTGGGGCGTATTCCATGGGCAATCCATCTCTTCTTCTGGGAAGTCCTGACCTTTTTACCTATAAATTCTGTTCCAACCCTTTCACCCCTCATTATCGAGATTAGAACACCCTTTTTCCTACCATTGACAATGTTCACTGTAATGCCACTGTTTACAGCCCTTTTAGCAGCAAGTATCTTTGAATACATCCCCCCGGTGCCAACGGCTGTAACAGCACCCCCTGCCATGGCCTCAATCTCAGGGGTAATATCCTTAACCTGACTTATCAGATGTGCATCAGGATTCTTTCTCGGGTCATCCGTGAAAAGACCATCAACATCAGAGAGGATTATAAACCTTTCCGCATCAATAAGGCACGCCACAAGCGAGGCAAGATGGTCATTGTCACCAAACCTTATCTCATCAGTAGCAACGGTATCATTCTCATTTATTATAGGGATTACCCTATAAGATATAAGCGTATTCAATGTATTTCTCGAGTTTATATACCTTTTTCTGTCAGAGAGGTCCTCCCTTGTGAGAAGGATTTGTGCAACCTTTTTATCATGGGCACCAAAACACTTCTCGTAGGCCCACATAAGACTACTCTGACCAACCGCTGCCGCAGCCTGTTTGAGGATTATATCGCGAGGTTTTCTCTTCAGACCGAGATTCTTCATGCCTGCCGCTATCGCTCCAGAGGAAACAATGACAGGGTCATAGCCCTCATCATGAAGTACCAATATATCATTAACAATAGCCTTGATCCTTTCCAGGTCAAGCCCACCTTCTGAGGAGGTAAGGATGTTGCTGCCAATCTTTATTACTATTCTCTTTTTCAAGACCCCATCCTCTTTGCTACAGATGTTATCAATTCCTTAACCCCTTTGCCTGTTATAGCAGATATTGAATGAAGCTCGATGTCATAATTTTTACAATAATCCTTTAATCTGTCAAGTTTCTTTACATCTACTATATCCAGCTTTGTTGCCACCACGATCTGGGGTTTTCTTGTCAGGTTCTCACTGTATTGATAGAGTTCATTATTGATCTTTTCATAATTTTCAACAGGGTCACCCGGGGAATTAATAGATACATCTATGAGATGTAATAAAAGATTTGTCCTTTCTACATGCCTCAGAAACTGAAATCCGAGGCCAGCACCCCTGTGAGCACCCTCGATGAGACCAGGAATGTCGGCAACAACAAAACTCCTCAGGCCTTCTACCTTTACAACACCTAAGTTAGGCACGAGGGTTGTAAAGGGATAGTCGGCAATCTTAGGTCTCGCTGAAGATATTACTGAAATCAGGGTTGACTTACCGGCATTTGGCAGTCCTATCAATCCAACATCTGCAAGGAGCTTCAGCTCGAGTATAAGGTGTCTTTCCTCTCCCTCTTCTCCTGGCTGCGCATAACGAGGTGCTTGCTTTGTAGGTGTAGCAAAATGGGCGTTTCCAAGCCCCCCTCTTCCGCCTTTTGCCACGAGGACCTCTTTTCCTTCCTCGTCCAGGTCTGCCAGGACATCACCTGTATCTTCATCCTTTACAACTGTACCAACCGGAACGGGTATTACAAGGTCCGTCCCATCCCTGCCGTGCATTTTTTTCCCTTTTCCATGTTCACCCCTCTCCGCCCTGTACTCATAGTGATATTTCTGATCAAGAAGAGTATTAAGCTGAGAGGTAGCCTTTATTATTACATGCCCTCCCCTTCCGCCATCGCCACCATCAGGGCCTCCGCGGGGCACATACTTTTCTCTTCTGAAACTAACACATCCCCTGCCACCATTGCCTGCCTTAACATAGATCTTTACATAATCAACAAATTGCATAGAACTTTCCCAGATCTAAGGCATAATATACACTGCTGGTTATGATATAGTTGTAGGGTATTAAAGAATTACTTCTTAAGCCCAACGCCTCTCCCCACAGCCTTTCTCAATTAAGTCTGTTAAAAAATAGAAGGCGGTCTAAGCCGCCTTCTAAAAGATACCGACTATAAGCGTCTAATCCTTATACAGGCACACCCTCCTGAGGGGGATAGACACTTATCTTGACACCATTACGACCTTTTCTCTCAAAAGCTACCACGCCGTCTATCTTGGCAAAGATGGTGTAATCTTTCCCCATTCCAACATTGAGGCCAGGGTAAAACTGCGTACCCCTCTGTCTTACAATAATGTTTCCAGCACGAACAAATTCGTTGCCAAACTTTTTTACACCGAGTCTCTTAGACTCGCTATCCCTACCATTCCTCGAACTTCCGACACCTTTTTTGTGTGCCATTTTATCCTCCTAACTTTATTTCCTTAATCTTAAGTTTAGAATACGGCTGCCTGTGACCTGTCAGTTTTCTATATCCCTTTCTCGGTCTCTGTTTGAATATCAAGACCTTTCTCGACTTCCCTGCCTCAACAACCTCTGCCGTTACCTCAGCCCCATCTATATAGGGATTACCAACGATTGTCTTCGATTCGTCAACAGCTGCAAGAACCTTATTAATCCTTATCTCCTGCGCTGCTTCCATTGGTGCATCTACCTTAATGATCTCACCTTCCGAGACCTTATATTGCTTCCCGCCTGCTTCTATTATTGCATACATTCTCTACCTCCAGAATATTTTTCTCTAACTAACGTTATGTTTTAAATTTAAAATCCAGTTGATATTTTTAACATATTATGGGACTATAAGTCAAATTATTTCCGACTTCGGAAGGTTGTTGATAGGAACGAATGGGAAGACTAATTTTAAGCGTCAGGACTTAAGGATTACCTCGCCGCAGGTGGGGTTCAGCCTTTAGCCTTTTCTATCTCTGAAGGCTACCCATCAATTTTTTATTATAGTTCTAACGGCAATCCTCGGCCTGAACATAGTCTTGACATATCCGTCTCAAGTATTTTATTCTATCGGTAAACGGTTGCCGTTTGTTATTAAAATAATAGCTGGAGGATAATATGACACCAAAAGATGTTATTAAGATGGCCCAGGAGAATAAGGCTGTGATGGTAAACTTCAAATTCCTTGACTTCCCCGGTATATGGCAGCACTTTGCGGTGCCCATCTCGGAGTTAAAGGAGGAGATATTCGAGGAGGGTCTTGGATTCGATGGCTCATCAATCAGGGGCTGGCAGGCCATACATACCTCTGACATGCTGATAATCCCTGATCCCACAACAGCTTTCATGGATCCCTTCATGGAATACCCCACAATAAGCCTAATCTGTAATGTCGTTGATCCCATCACCAGAGAATTCTATTCGAGAGACCCTCGATATATAGCACAAAAGGCCGAGGCATACCTGAAATCAACAGGGATAGGTGATACAGCCTATTTTGGACCTGAGGCTGAATTCTTTATCTTTGATGACATAAGATTCGACCAGGATTCCCATAGCGGCTATTATTTCATAGATTCCATTGAAGGGATCTGGAACTCGGGTCGTGATGAAAAACCTAATCTTGGTTACAAGCCGAGACACAAAGAGGGTTACTTTCCCGTGCCACCCACAGATAGTCTTGTAAATCTAAGGACAGAGATGGTGATGGAGATGATAAAGGTTGGTATCTATGTTGAGAGAGAGCATCATGAGGTTGCAACGGCAGGACAGGCAGAGATAGACATGCGGTTCGACTCACTGGTAAGGATGGCAGACAAACTCATGCTCTTCAAGTATATCATTAAGAATGTAGCCAAAAGGCATGGAAAGACAGTGACCTTCATGCCTAAACCCATATTTGGTGACAATGGTTCGGGAATGCACACACATCAGAGCATATGGAAGGATGGTAAACCCCTCTTCGCTGGTAAAGGGTATGCTGGACTGAGTGATACAGCTTTATATTATATCGGTGGTATCCTTAAACATGCCAAATCCCTTGCTGCATTGACAAATCCAACGACCAATTCTTACAAGAGACTGACACCTGGTTTTGAGGCCCCGGTAAACCTTGCTTATTCTGCAAGGAATCGTTCTGCCTCAATTCGTATACCGACCTACTCACCAAGTCCGAAGGCAAAAAGATGTGAGGTCAGGTTCCCTGATCCTTCCTGCAATGGTTATCTTGCCTTCGCAGCCATGCTTATGGCAGGTCTCGATGGGATACAGAATAAGATCCATCCAGGAGAACCTCTTGATAAGGATATCTATGAACTCGGTCCCGAGGAACTCGCGAATGTCCCAACTATGCCCGGAAGCCTTGAGGAAGCACTTAATCAACTCGAGGAAGACCACGAATATCTCTTAAAGGGTAATGTCTTTACAAAGGATGCCATCGAGACATGGATCAACTACAAGAGAACAAAAGAGGTGGATGCACTGAGGCTTAGACCCCATCCCTATGAATTTTTCCTCTACTATGATATTTAAGGTTTGGACCTTGCTGCAAAGGATTATAATTTGAATAAAGGTTCAAGGGTCAAGGTATAAAATTTATACCTTAACCCTTGAACCCCCTTTTACCTTTAAACCATTCTACTTGCATTAGGTTCATTAAATCGCCTCATTCCCCCTTTCTCCTGTCCTTATCCTGATAACATCATTAAGATCATATACGAATATCTTTCCATCGCCAACCTCTCCTGTCCTTGCAGTAGTCTGGATGGTCTTTATGATCTCCTCTACCTTTTCATCAGGCACAGCAACCTCAATCTTAACCTTTGGAATGAATCTAACCTCAAGGCTCACACCCCGATAGACCTCAACATGTCCCTTCTGTCTTCCAAAACCCTTGACTTCTGTTACTGTCATACCCTGTATCCCTGCTTTAGAAAGGGCATCCTTAACATCGTCAAGTTTAAAATGCTTTATTACAGCCATGACCATCTTCATAGGACTACCTCCTTTTTAATTCCTTATTTAGGTTATACTGAATAGGATAAAATAATTCTATGGAAACTACAATAAAGGAAGCTGGATTAAGAACGCCCGACCCTGAGAGGTCACTGAGAAATCTTGAGAGGTTAAGGGAGACATCCCCATCTCTGAATGAACTACCTGTTGATGACTTAAAAAAGATAGCCCTCCTTTTTTCTTACAGTCAGTTCCTGGCAGATTATTGCATTACATCCCCTGATATACTTTATGGTGAATTAAAAAATATAACACGCCCGCTGAACAAGGAGGAAATACTCTCACATGTAGCAGAAACCAGCGTACAAAAAAATGAGATCATGAAGTTTCTCAGAAATTTACGAAAGAGATTTTACCTGAGACTGACATTGAGATATATAACAGGTATTACAGATATTAGAGTATCAATGCAAGAATTAAGCACCCTTGCCGAGGTAATTATCCAGATCGCCCTAAATTATTCTGTCCTCTTAATAAGAGAGAGATTTGGTGATATTGACAACAGCGGCATCTCCTTTATAGCCCTCGGAAAACTTGGAGCAGATGAACTTAATTACAGTTCTGATGTGGATCTCTTATCAATCTACAGGTCTGGTGACTCTTATTCCTCGGGCATACTTCTTCCTTCCGGAGTGAGAGTTAATAGGATACACAGCCACGAATACTTCTGCAAACTCACAGAGACACTGGTATCCCTCCTTTCAACAAGGACAGAAGATGGGATAGCATACAGGGTAGACCTCAGATTGAGACCAAACGGGCAAAAAGGAGATATCTCGTTACCAATAGAATCCTATCTTTCTTATTATGAGGCGTGGGGAAAAACATGGGAACGGTTAGCACTAATAAGGGCAAGGCCTGTTGCTGGCGATATCGCGATCGGAAAGGAGTTCATAAATGCGGTTGAGCCCTTTGTATGGAAGAAGTCGATTGACTATGCCGATATAGATGAAATAAGGGACCTAAAAAGAAAGATAGATTCAATCGCTGATATAAACGACATAAAAAGAGGATATGGTGGTATAAGGGAGATCGAATTCTTCGTCCAGACCTTCCAGGTTCTCAATGGAGGGGAAAAAGAAAAACTAAGGACACCGAGACTGACCGAGGCAATAAAAATACTAACCTCTGCTGGGTTTATCTCAGACAGCGATGCCGATGTCCTGGTAAACACATATCTCTTTTTGAGAAAGATTGAACACCTTCTCCAGATGAGAGATGACCTCCAGACACATTCTTTACCATCTCAGGTTAAAGATATAGAAATACTCTCTCGTATGATGGGCTATCATGACTATAATTGGTTCCTTTCTGAATTGAAGGTCCAGAGGATGAAGGTCAGGGATATGTATAATTCTATCCTCGGTGACAAAGAAATCTCCTGTGAGGAATTGTGGATCTTTGACGAAGAAATAACCGACTCAGCCCTGATTGATTATTTAGGCTTCAGGGGATTCTCTGATACCGATAAGGCTCTAAGAAATATAAAGGAGTTAAGAGAAAACATCTCTTTTAAGAGGACCATAAGGGAAAGGCTACTTCTGAAAAAGGTCATTCCTCCCTTTGTTAGTCGCATATTCAGAAGCAATAATAAAGATAAGGCCTTGACCAGTCTTACATCATTTGTAGAAAAGATCGGAGATTATGAATCCTATCTTGATCTCCTTTCCAAGAGAAAGGACACTATAGAGGCCATAGCGGATGCCTTTTGTTACAGTTCCTACATTACATCCCTCATATTGAGCCTCGAAAATCTTGAAGGTCTATTTGAGTATCCTGACGCAAGGCTTGATTACCATACACTAAAACTTAGGTTGAAAGAACTGCTCGATATGTCACAGGACCCCGAGAATTCACTCAGGGAAAGCAAGGCCTCAGAGGAGCTTAAGATTGGTCTGCTTTTTACGAGCAAGAAAATCAGCGTCCTTGAATTATCGGCAAAGCTGACAATGCTTGCTAATATAATATTGAGGTCTCTTTTTGATTATCTAAAACTTGAAAACTTTGCTGCCATCGGTCTGGGAAGGCTCGGGTCAAAAGAATTGACCTTCGGTTCTGATCTTGACCTAATCTTTATCTCACCTGATGAAAGGGCCAGCAAGACTGCGGAGGATATAATAAGATTCCTTTCAGAACACAGAGAGAAAGGCATCGTTTACAGAGTCGATATGAGGCTTAGACCTGATGGCTCGAAAGGAATCCTTGTTAATGATATACCAGGATACAGAGATTATTATCTCAGACATGCCCAGACTTGGGAATTACAGAGCCTTCTCAAGGCAAGACCGATAGCAGGGGATAAATTGCTCCTCAAGTCATTCTATAATCTCAGAAAAGAGGTAATAACAAAAAGAGGAGAAACTGTAAAGGCTGCTGAAATTACCGATATGAGAAGAAAGATCATTGAACATGTGTCAAGGGACAAATCAGGATACAATATAAAACAAGGTAGTGGAGGAATAGAAGATATCGAATTTGCTATTCAATATCTTCAGTTGAAGAATTCAAAGAAATACCCTGATCTCGTAACCTTCAGTACCGAAGTGGCCATAAAGAGATTGGTCTATCACGGGATCATCGAACCTGATACCGGAAGGACAATCATCGAATATCTTAGATTCCTCAAGACCGTTGAGACGATCTTACGCCTTAATGAGGAGAAAGTATTAAAGGAATCTTCCGAACTCTCCGATATTATTACAGGATACCTTGACCTTCCATCAAGGGATATTCTATTTGTCCAACTGAAAAATATCAGATCAGAAATTGACAAGATTATAAACTACATCTATGCCTCACCAATTCACCATGGCTAACATCGACCTGCAAACATTGTAAATACCCATCTCATCAAGTCCATACTTTCTTCTTATAATTCCCTGTGCGCCATGCTCAACAAAAACATCATCTATCCCTATCATTCTGAGCATTATATTTCTTAGACCTGCTCTGTTTATGGTTTCGAGGATTGCCGAGCCGAAGCCACCGGCAAGGACATTCTCCTCTACCGTAACGATACGACCTGAAACCTCCGCTATTGAGGTAATTAATTCTATATCGATAGGCTTAATAAAACGTGCATTTATTACACTTGCTTTAATCCCTTCGGTTGCAAGCATCTCTGAAGCCTTTATGGCAGGATATACAGTATTTCCAACCCCTATAATTGCTATATCATTACCTTCAACGAGAATCTCTGCCTTCCCTGGCATTACTAAAAAGTCCCTCCCCGAATAAAAGGTCTTTCCTCTTGGATACCTGATTGCAGAGGGGCCGTTATAGGAAAGGGCGAGATTCAACATCGCCTTGAGTTCGTCTGCATCTTTAGGTGCCATTATAAGCAGGTTAGGGATATGCCTCAGATAGCTGATATCAAAAAGTCCCTGATGCGTTGCTCCATCCTCACCTACAATACCTGCCCTGTCAATGGCAAATATCACAGGGAGGTTCTGAAGACAAACATCATGCACTATCGCATCATAGGCCCTCTGTAAAAAGGTCGAGTATATAGCCACTACTGGCCTTACCCCCTGACTGGCAAGACCTGCAGCAAAGGTTACAGCATGTTGCTCGGCAATCCCGACATCAAAAAATCTGTCAGGAAATTTTTCTGCAAAGGAGTTCAACCCCGTGCCTTCCTTCATAGCCGCTGTAATTGCGACAATCCGTTCGTCCTTTTCGGCCATCTCTGTTATAACATGACCAAAAGCTTCGCTAAAGGTCATCTCTAACTTTGTTGAAGAATCTTCACATTCCATACCCGCTAATGGCCGAGAACCTCGCACGCCCTCCGATACTTCAAAGGGACCGACACCATGATAAACACAGGGGTCTTCTTCCGAGAATTTATATCCCTTCCCCTTTTTTGTTACAACATGTATTATTGTTGGCTCCTGAACATCCTTCACTTTATTGAGTGTCTCTATTAGAAGACCTATGTCATGCCCATCTATAGGACCAAGATAATCGAAACCCATGTCCTCGAATAGACCGCCTGGCAGGAAAAAGCCCTTCATGGTGCCTTCGGCCCTCTGCGCAATCCTTGCAACAGATTGTCCTATCTTAGGAATGCCTTCAAGAAATGCCTTTGTCTCTCTTTTGAATCTCTTATAAAAGGTGCTTGTGAGTATCCTGTTAAGGTATAATGAAAGTGCCCCTACATTTGGTGATATTGACATCTCATTGTCATTGAGTATAACAATAAGGTCTTTCTTAAGATGACCGGCATGATTCAGCCCTTCAAAGGCAAGCCCTGCGGTCATGGCTCCATCACCGATAACGGCAATTACCTTTTCGGTAATCTGAGATCCAGAACTTTTAATAATGTCCCTCGCCACAATAATACCTGTTGCCGCTGATATGGAAGTTGAACTGTGGCCTGTACCAAAGGGGTCATGGAGACTTTCGATAATCCTCGGAAATCCAGATATACCCCCATATTTCCTCAGTGTATGAAAGTCCTTATACCTTCCTGTCAGAAGCTTATGGGTATAGGACTGATGTCCCACATCCCATATTATCTTATCCCGCGGTGAATCAAATACATAATGAAGTGCTATTGTAAGTTCTACAACGCCAAGGTTGGATGCAAGATGCCCACCATTGATCGAGACCCTCTCGATGATAAGATCACGCAACTCCCCTGCCAGATCTCTTAATTCATCTATCTTAAGGGACTTTAGATCACGAGGAGACTCTATCTTCTCAATCAACATCTTTTTTAATTATACCAGATGGGGCTATGGGTTCTACAAAAAATCGTTATGGCTCAATTCTTCCTTTCGATCAAATACCTGGCAATCCCTCTCAAGGGACTTGCCTTTTCGTCAAACAAAGAAAGGGCACCAATAGCCTTCTCTATCAATTCTGATGCCATCTGCCTGGATTTATCTATTCCATATAGTCTTGGATAGGTCATCTTTTTCTTCTTCTCATCAGATCCCTTTGGTTTTCCTATAACCTCTGTCTCGCCCTCTACATCAAGTACATCATCTATTATCTGAAAGGCAAGACCGATCTTTTCTCCATAATTGCTCAGAGAATCGAGCCTTTCGTCATCGCAACCCGCCAGTATCCCACCAACTTTAACAGAGGCCCTGATTAGAGAGGCTGTCTTATGGGTATGAATGAAATAAAGAGTCTCACTGTCTGGTTCCTTGGTCTCATAAATAAGGTCTGCTGCCTGGCCTCCAACCATACCTTTTATGCCTGCCGATATGGCAATCTCCTTTATAACCTCAAGGACAAGTTTTGTATCGAAATTAGAGGGATTGCTCGAAAGCAAGCAGAAGGTCTCTGTTAAAAGCCCATCTCCAGCAAGGATTGCCATACCTTCCCCAAAGACCCTATGATTAGTTGGTTTACCTCTTCTGAGGTCATCGTTATCCATTGCAGGAAGGTCATCGTGTATCAATGAATAGGTATGGATAAATTCAATAGCCGATGCATAAGGGATAACGTCCTCTGCCCTACCGCCACAGGCCTCGTATGAAGCGATACAGAGAATCGGCCTTATCCTCTTACCACCAGCGGAAAGGGAATATGTTATGGAATCCTTAAGCTGGTCAGGTTTTATGATTGAGTCAAAATAGTTATTAATAAAAGAATTGACCAGCTGACGTCTGTTGTTCAGATAGGCTTTTAGATCCATTTAAAGTTTAATATCTTCATTCCCACTCAATCGTTCCAGGTGGCTTTGAAGTTATGTCAAAAACGACCCTATTAATACCCCTTACCTCGTTTATTATCCTGTTAGAAATCCTCTCCATTACATCGTATGGTATCCTTGCCCAGTCTGCTGTCATACCATCAACGCTTGTAACCGCCCTTACTGCCACAACATGCTCATAGGTCCTTTCATCACCCATGACCCCAACGCTCCTGACAGGCAGCAGTACTGCAAAGGCCTGCCATAGCTCTCTATAAAGGCCTGATCTCTTTATCTCTTCGAGGACTATGGCGTCAGCCTTTCTCAAGAGTTCTATCTTCTCCTGAGTCACTGAACCGAGACATCTTATAGCAAGGCCAGGGCCTGGAAAAGGATGCCTGTATATTATTTCTTCAGGCATACCGAGTTCCAATCCGAGCAGCCTGACCTCATCCTTAAATAATTCCCTTAATGGCTCTATCAATTTGAGTCTCATCCTCTTCAGTAACCCTCCCACATTGTGATGGCTCTTAATTGTTGCTGAAGGTCCTTTAAAGGATGTGCTCTCTATGACATCAGGGTATAGTGTCCCCTGAGCGAGGAAGGCAACGTCCTTTATCTTTTTAGCCTCTTCCTCAAAGACCCTTATAAACTCATTTCCAATAATCTTTCTTTTCCTCTCCGGGTCAGTCACACCTTTGAGCCTTTTGAGAAACCTCTCAGAGGCATCTACACACCTAATCTTCATATGGAAGTTCTTCCTGAGGGTCTCTTCAACCTTTTTTGCCTCCCCTGCCCTGAGCAGACCATTGTCAACAAATATACAGGTAAGGGCATCACCTATTGCCTCATGAACAAGGACGGCCGTCACTGATGAGTCTACACCACCGCTTATCCCGCAAACTACCCTTTTGTTACCAACTCTTTCCCTTATCTCGGCCTTAGCAGTCTCTATAAAGGACTTCATGGTCCATTCGGGTTTGCACCGACATATCTCGAATATAAAATTTTTGAGTATCTCATTCCCGTATTGTGTATGGGCAACCTCGGGATGAAACTGAAGGGCATAGAACATCCTCGACCTGTCTGCCATTGCCGCTATGGGAGAATTGTCTGTATGGGCTATGCTGACAAAACCTGAAGGTGCCCTTTCTATCCTGTCACCATGGCTCATCCAGACAATACTCTTATCAGGCAATCCTTTAAATAAATCTGAGGTATCATCCACTTTTATCTCTGCCCTTCCATATTCCCTTCTC
>JBKBUA010000197.1:0-2401 GCA_046290845.1 Thermodesulfovibrionales bacterium | reverse complement strand
AAGAGAGAAAGGAGAGATTTAAGCAAAAGTATTGACATGAAACCTCCCGGAGGATAAAGTGAGGGAGGGATCGCCCTCCCTCGTGATATTAACAACCTTCGATGGCCTTCTTTTTCTTCTTTGGCATCTCCTTCTTTGCTGGCTCTGCCTTGAGTGAATTGATATAGGCCACTATATTTGCCATATCCTCACCCTTAGGGTCGATCGCCTTTCCCTTAAGTGCCATCTCGATGCACCAGTTGACAGCCTCCTCAAGGGTCTTATGTGTCTTCTTTTTACCACCGGGGGCGGGTGTTACATACTCCTTCTTTCCACCCATTAGGCCCTTTCCATCAGGATGGCAGGAGTTGCAGGACTTCCCTGATGTACCGCCACCGAGTTTAGGGTCATTGAAAAGGGCCTTCCCCTTTTCCACATCTGCTGCAAAGACACCTGAAAAGACCAGTCCGAGAGCGACAATCGCAAGCACCATTATTCTTAATGTCTTCATCTTCTCACCTCCTTTCTGCCCGTATTTAAAGGGCAAAATTATAACACCTCACCTCCCCATATACAATTCAGTTGATAAGTCCTCTTAATTTTTCAATGTTGCTTACAATTAGGTACTTACCTTCAAAGTTGATGTATCCATCGCTTTTAAGTTTATTAAAGGTAGCGGTAACTGTTTCCCGTGTGGACGCTATCAAGTTAGCAAAATCTCTATGTGAGAGCTTGATCTTCAAAAGATATTCTCCATTATGGGGAATCCCAAAATCTTCAAGGAGATTAAGGATTGTCTTTATTAGCCTCTCCTCAACTGTGCAGTATAAGAGATCGATAAGCTTGTTTTCGATCTTCCATCGCCTGAATCCAATTACCTTTGTAAGCCTTATTGCAAGACCCGGTACTGCGTCAAGAAGCCTGCTAAAATCCTCCTTCTTCATTATGCAGATGAGACTGTCTTCTATGGCCTCTGCGGTTTCATCACGTTCCCTCGGATCGGTATGCACCATCTCACCAAAAATAGACCCACCTTTCACAATATCAAGGATTAACTCCTTACCCTGAGGGGTCAGTTTTGTAATCTTTACAGTTCCTTTTTTAAGGATGTAGATATTTTTATCCGCTGAACCCTGCAGATACATTATATCGCCCTTCTTTATCTCTTTCATCTCTGAAAGCCTTTCAATCATTGTATATTCTTCATCCCTCAGATTACTGAAGATATCGAGATTCTTGAGATACCATAGTTTTGTCCTTTTTAGTGACATGATATTACCTACTTTTAGACTTTTTCTAATTATACGCCTTTTCGGGCAGCTCTTCAACTAAACCCATAGATAAAAATATCACATCAATACTTAAAATACTGTAATCTCCCTTACTTTTCTACCTTTATTTACCATAATTTATTGATAGGTATTTCACTATTAACTCAGCATCTGTATCACTTATAGGCGCACCGAAGACCTTTCTCATCTTACTCACAATCCCTGTCCATTGCTGGGCTGAAAATCGTGGCTGCATGGTTATATAATCGAGGCTGTGACAGGTATTACAATGGGTCTTTACCTTGTCAAGTCCTTCACCTTCTTTAAGCTCAATCTTTAAGTCAGGTAAGGTTATTGTCTTTATCTCTTCTGCAGAGCCAATAACAATACCTGATAAAACAAACAAGAACAATAAAATCATTAGTTTCATTTGACACCCCCTATTTAACAGTTACCTCGACCCTTTCGATCTTATTCCATAGATAACCCGGTGGATTCCAGAGACTTTCAAAGGGCTGGGATTCTCCTATACTGTTCGTCGCCCTTGCCACTAGAATATGCCTGCCAGGTTTTGAAGGTCTCCAGTTATAATACCACTGGATCCAGGAATATCTGCCCATGTCCTTAATGAGTTCTGCCTGATGCCATGTCTTGCCGTTATCTGTCGAGACGATCACATCCTTAATGCTGTAGCCACCAGAAAAGGCTATGCCTGAAATCCTTACTCCAATGCCAGCCTTTAACTCCGAACCACTTTCAGGTTCAATTATCAATGACCTCGTCGTCATCCTGTTAATCGGAATCGTCTTTTTTGGAGATGTCCCTGGCTCAACACAACCACAGGGATTGTCAGGTATCCTATAGGCAGGCTTCATCCAGAACCCATCAAAGGACTTATCAATAACCCTTATTTCTGTAAGTGACTTTACCCAGTATGTTGCGTACCAGCCAGGCACTATAAGTCTTAAAGGGTATCCATTCAGAAGAGGAAGGGGTTTTCCATTTATCTCATAGGCCAGTATGATGTCATCCTCGAGTGCCTTATCTAAAGGAAGGCTCTTGATAAAGTCAGGGACTGAGGGCATAACCACGCTGTCAAGGCCATCAAAGGTAACCTCAACAGAGCCTGGTTTTATTCCTGCCAGATTCAA
>JBKBUA010000196.1:0-2411 GCA_046290845.1 Thermodesulfovibrionales bacterium | reverse complement strand
AGATGACGACATACTCAGAAGATTTTTATCCCCATGTTTTGGTGAATGTCTCAACTACACCTCTGGACCTCATCATCCTTCTTCATGACAGTGCAATCGAATCCCTCCAGAGGGCAATCCTTTACATTAATAAGGGAGATGAAAGCGAAAAGATCAAGCATATATCCAAGGCAATAGCGATAATTGAGGAACTCCTCATATCCCTTGATCTTAATGAAGGCGGTAGTGTTGCCTTCAGTCTTCAGAGGGTATATTCTTACCTGTTGAGGGAACTTGCTATGGCCAATATCAGGGCAGATGTGAGGAGGATAAGATATGTTAAGGATATTATAAAGGAATTAAAAAAGGCCTGGAGGCAGGTACAATGACAATATTTCCTTTTCAATTCAATGAGGTGATGCACCTATATAACAGGGTATCAAAACTCAAACCCTCTGCAATATTGGAGAGGGAACAGCCCGAGCCGCAGGACATTATAAATATCTCAGCAGAGGCGAAAAAGAAGCAGATCATGGAGCAGACGAGAAGCGAGATCCTGGAGAAGATAAGAAAGTGAGAATATCTTAATAGTGAACAAGAGAGACTTCAGGATACTTGTTGCGGATGATGATGAGATAGCCCTCGATGTTGTTAGCTCCCTATTATCAAAGGAAGGATACCCTGTTCTAACAGCAAAAGATGGGCTTGAGGCGATAGCCACTCTGAGAAAAGAGCATATCAGCCTCGTTATTTCAGACCTTAGAATGCCAGGGGCTGACGGGATTGAGGTGCTGAGGCAGGCGATGAGGATCGACCCTGATATGGCTGTTGTTATCCTTACTGCCTACGGTACTCTCGATTCAGCCTTAGAGGCAATGGAGGAAGGAGCCTTTGATTATTTAACGAAGCCTTTTAAGGTACAGGAGATACTGATAATTGCGGCAAGGGCCTTTAAAAGGGCAATGCTCCTTGATGAGAGAAAAGAATTGATAAGGCTTCTGAGAGATACCTACAGGGACATAGAGGTAATAAAGAATATTTCTATCAGTAATAATGTGGATGTCCAGTTTTCCTGGATAGAGAGGCTGGAGCGATTGAGGGCAATGGATGTGCTGACCGATGAAGAGGCAAGTATATTAAAGGAGAGGCTTGTTAAGGGTGAATAAAGGGAAGATACTGATAGTTGATGATGACGCTATGGTGAGGGATGTGCTTTCAGATGTCCTGAAGAAAGCCGGCGGATATATTACTGACATAGCGGTCGATGGGATAGAAGGTCTCAAGAAGGTCAAGGACAACGAATATGACATGATCTTTACTGACCTTTCGATGCCTGGAATGAGCGGGATAGACCTCCTCAAGGAGGCAAAGAGGATTGATCCCGGCTTGCCTGTAGTGGTTATAACGGCCTATTCAACAATAGAGAACGCAATAACAGCAATGAAGGAGGGGGCCAGGGATTTCATAACAAAACCCTTTCATATCGAGAAGATAACATCTACGGCAGACAGGATTTTAGGTGAAAAGAGGCTCCTCGGGAATATATTGAATAAGGTCAGTTATAATGAATCTGTTGAACTCCTCAATCAGGAACTCTTCAGAAAGTTACAGGAGATAGCAATACTACAAACTGTAAGCAGCGAACTTGATCTTATATATGATAACAAAAAGATATACCAGAGGATGGTTGAGATGGCATCAACACTCCTCAAGGTCAGAGAGGCCTCTTTCGGGATTGTAGAAAAGGGTTATCTGAGGCTAAAGGGTGTTATAGGCATTACTAAGAAGGATATAGCAATTGAAAATTCAATACTCGAAAAGGTGATAAGCACAAAGAGCTATTACCTTGCAACCTATGGAGAAATCAATCCTCATACAGGTGCACCCCTTTCCTCTCCCTTACTTTCTATCCCCCTTGCCATGAATGAGGAGGTCTTTGGTATTCTAAACCTTTCTGATAAGGCAGATGGAACGGGATTTTCAGAGGATGAGGTATATTTAGCGATAACCTTTGCAAAGAAAGCTGCCTTAAGGATTGAGAATAACGCCTTATATGAAGTACTTTATACAAACCTCGTTAATACGTTAAAATCACTTGTTATGAGTATAGAGGCTCGGGACCCTTATACAAAGCAGCATTCTGAAAGGGTGACTGCCTATGCCCTCGAAATTGCCGAGGTGATGAACCTCACTGAGGATGAAAAGGATGCCATAAGATTCGGAGGATACCTGCATGATATTGGAAAGATAGGCGTAAGGGATACGGTTCTTCTTAAACCTGGTAGACTTACCGATGCTGAAAAGGCAGAGATAAGGCTTCATCCTGTAATAGGTGGCAATATAATCAAACCGATAAAGTTTCTTCCTAAGGAGAGAGAACTTGTCCTTTACCATCATGAAAGGTTTGATGGAAAAGGTTATCCTGAGGGGCT
>JBKBUA010000195.1:0-2422 GCA_046290845.1 Thermodesulfovibrionales bacterium | reverse complement strand
TTTCTTTAATCCTTATAACATTGAATGATATGATGTTTAGAGATTCGGGTATAGAGAGAGAGCTTAAAAATGAAGGAATAGTGCTGTGGGAAAGGAATTAGCAGAGGCAGAGATAGAGGTTGCTAAAGAAAAATTAGAGGCCTTTGTAGATGACAGGCGAGCCAGAAGATGGGGTAATGCAACGGTTAATCTTTATTTTGCCCTTGAACATCTGGTAAAGGCACTTCTTGCGAGTGCTGGCATAGAGGCAAAATCTCATGAAGGGCTGAAGATACTTTTTAGCATGCACTTTATTAAACCTGGAGCCATAAGCCCTAAGATAGGGAGGTATTTAGGAAATCTCTATGACAGAAGGGTTACCGCAGAATACAGTCCCTTAAGAAGGAATGAGTTTACAGAAGAAGAAGTCAATACATTTCTTGATTGGACAAAGGAGTCTTTTGAAGAGATTCTACCATTGCTGGAAAGAAATGGAATAGATGTTACAGCTCTAAGAATGCTGATTAAAAGTTTATAAATCAGAGAGAGGAGGTGTCAATATGTTCGGTCTTGGATTGCCTGAGATGATGGTTGTTCTCGTTATCGCCCTTGTGGTCTTTGGCCCCAGCAAGCTACCATCCCTCGGAAAGAGTCTCGGTGAGGCGATAAGGGGCTTCAAGAAAGGGCTTGAGGACGAGCCATCTGAAGAGAAAAAGAAGATAGAAACAAAGTAAAAAGGTAAAATTATTTTTAATGACAAGGGTTCTCCTTCCTGTAATTGCCATTACTATATTTGTGTCCTTTTTCAGGCTCGGCTCTGTAACGCTCTTCGATGTTGATGAGGCGGTCTTTGCAGAGGCAACTAAGGAGATGGTTCAGAGCGGTGACCTGATAACGCCAACCTACAATGGAGAAAACCGCTATGACAAGCCCATTCTCTTTTACTGGTTGATGGCAGCCTCTTATAAGGTTTTTGGGATAAATGAATTTGCAACAAGATTCTCTTCTGCTTTATCTGGTTTTATCCTCTGCCTGGGATTGCTCTTCTTTCTTAGACAATTTACTGATGAAAAGATGGCCCTTTACGCAGTAACCTCATTAGCCATCTCCATATACTTCTTTGCCTATTCCCATGCTGCTGTTACAGATATGACCCTCACCCTTTTTATAACTCTATCTCTTTTCTCTTTTTATCTCTCCCTTGAGAAGGACAGACGCTATGTTTATGGTTTATACATCTTTTCAGCCCTTGCCTTTCTTACAAAAGGACTAATAGGCATACTTTTTCCCTTCGGAATTGCCACGATTTATATAGTTGTCAAAGATGGTTTGAAGGGAATCAGGAAACTATTTAATCTGAAGGCCTTTGTTGTCTTTCTGATTATTGCCCTGCCATGGTATATAGTCCAGATACTGATAAATAAGGATGAGTTTATACAGGCCTTTTTTATAAAGCATCATTTTAAAAGATATACAGGCGTTATTTCAGGACATAAAGGACCGATTTTCTACTATATCCCTACGCTAATAGTTGGCTTATTTCCGTGGATTGCCTTCCTGCCAGCTGGAATCAAGATTGTATTTAAGAAAAACTCTGAACTCTGGAATCATAACTCTAAACTCAATTTGTTTGCCTTTATCTGGTTCGCTTTTATCCTTATCTTTTTTTCTTTTTCCACTACCAAACTGCCCAACTACATCCTTCCTGCAATCCCTGCTGCATCAATACTCATCGCCTCTGGCATTTCTCAAAGGGATGAGAGATGGAGAAGATATTCCTATGGATTCATAGCAGTCTTATCAGTGCTTTTAGGCATTGCAATTATAGTCTCAAGGGTCTACCTTTCAAAAATGGGAATTCACGACCTTGACTGGACAATCTTAATCGCTGTAATAATGCTGATGATGACGGTTATTGCACTGTATGCTATCTTCATAAAGAAGATCATCTATGGACCAATTTCATTCCTGATGATTGCCTTTCTCCTTGTGCTCTCTATAAAGGTTTTACCCCTTGCAAGCCAGCATCTCCAGGGAACACTTTATAAATATAGTTTGTATGCAAAAGAGAGACTTCAGGGTGATGAAAGGATAATCACCTACGGGATGAATAATCCGAGTATTGTCTTTTACTCCGGTCACAGGATTATAAATGTTGGTGATAGAGAACAGTTATCGTCACTTAAAAATGCTGGTAGGTTGATAATTGCAAAGGCAAAGGATATTGAAACTTTGAAGGATTTGGGTTTTAATTTAATAGAAAGGGATAAGGGCTATGCAATTCTTGAGAGAAAATAGGAGATTGCTTTATGTTGCAGCTATTGTGCCTTTGTTTTTCTTTTATCTTGATAAGGCAGTGATTTTATGGATACGTAACTTTCGCAGAGACAACTTTAAGATCTATCCATTCTTTGAATGTGTTGACCCCTTGATAAATTTTACC
>JBKBUA010000194.1:0-2468 GCA_046290845.1 Thermodesulfovibrionales bacterium | reverse complement strand
CCGATTATCTTTGGTGCAACAATGGCAACAAGGATACTGAGGATAAATAAAACAACAAGAACTTCGAGGAGGGTAAAACCGTTCTGCTTTGTCTTCATCTGGTTTTTTTTCTGAATTCCCAGGGCGGGGTTGGGTTTGTGTCATGCCAGAGACCGAGTCTTTTACTCCTTGCCTCGGTTTCAGCACCAATATACTCTGAGGCATAAGGGCGTTTAAGATATTGTCTGTATGCCCAGGCATATCCCCATCTGACCATTTCAAGATTTATGTTCTGGTCCTTGTGGTAGATGACACAGACCTCCCTGTTGTATGTCCTAGCCCCTGTTGTTATGACAGTAACATCTTTCCCCAGAACAAGCTTTTTGAGTGCATCTGTAGCCTCTTTCCCATAGAGTTGTCCGGGTTTGCCACTCTTTGCAATCTCAGGGGCATCAATACCATAGAGACGGCACACAAAAAACTGTCCACCACCTTCAGGTTGAATCACCACAGTGTCGCCATCCTTAACCTTTACGACTTTCCCAGATATGCTGCCCGATGTGTTTGCGTCCACATTTCTGTTTCTGGCGATATCGCCCAAGATATTCACAACAGAACTGTGAGAATAAGAAAAAAGAATACCCGTAAGAAACAGGACGAAGATAGCAACTGTTACAAAGTGATAGTGTTTTTTCATTTTTTTTTCTCCTTTTCTTCCTTTTAAAATTCTTTCTAAAAAAAAAGGCAAGGAGAATCATGTTTATGATAATCCCTGCCGGAGTGGAATGAGATAACGCTGCCATTCCGATCCGGAACGGCCATTTATAGATATTAACTTTTATTTCTTCTCATATTTTCCTTTATATCTTCCTTCACTGCGTTAGCAACATCCACATCCCTCACGAAAGAAAAGTATTTGAAAAAGTGCCCTGTCTGTGCGTTACCGTTCAGCGTCCCTATCCCTCTTATCACGGTGTCTATGTCAGCTATGTCGAATCCACTTGTATATCTTTCGAGGTATTTCAGTCTCTCGATAGAATGAATATTCTTTGTGATCACAAAAAAATAGCTCCTGTCCCCTCGCCGTCCCACTCTCCCCCTGATCTGATGCAGTTGTGATAACCCGAATCTTTCTGCATTCACGACAACACAGACAGTAAGTTTCGGGATATCTATACCAACCTCTGCCGCGGATGTCGACACAAGGACCTTAATATCACCGTTTTTGAAATTTTTGAGTATACTTTCTTTGTCCTCGATACCTCCGTATAACAACCCTGTGGCCTGCTCGCCAAACAGGTTTTTCCAGTACTCATATGCTTTTTTGGCTGGTTTCATGTTACATCTCTCACTCTCAACGGAAGGATATACGATCATCGCTTGATTGCCCCTCTTAATCTCTTCCTTGACGGTTTCAATTACCCTTCTGTAACCTGTCTTGTGCACTCCATATATGACCTCGGTGTGTGTGTTTCTGTGGTAGGGTATGTCATCAAGCAGTGATACATTCATGACATCCTGCACGAACAGGGCGTATGACCGTGGGATTGGGGTTGCTGATATCTCTAGCAGGTTGCATTCAGGATACACAAGAACCTTTCCGCGCTGGGAGACCCCGAACTTATGCTGTTCGTCTATCACCGTCAGACCGATATTGTGATACTGCCAGTTGTTATACAGTAGAGCATGGGTTCCAACAACAACGTCAGGGGTTGCCTTTTTCACCTTCTCATCCGATGTATACAGCGCTACGTATGCGGTGCCGGCAAGTGCTTTTGCAAGTCTATGGTAGGTCTGTATTGTAAGCATTTCTGTTGGACACATATACAGAACCCTATACCCCGCTTTAACGGTTGCGTATACCGCTACGGTTGCTACCTCAGTTTTCCCTGTGCCCACATCCCCGACGAGAAAACGCCTCATAGGATAGTTGGCTTTCATGTCGGTAAGTATGTCGTATACTGCAGCAACCTGTCCCGGCGTAAGGTCGAAAGGGAAAGACAGCATAAATTGTTCTATATCACTGTCATCGTACGGTATGGATATCCCTTCCACATCCTGGCTTTTTACTACATCAGACAGTGCAGCATACAGTTCTGTATACGCCAGCCTCCACTTTGCAAGTTCTATTTCCTCATAACTTTGAGGAAAGTGGAGCATCCTGAAGGTCTCTTTGATATCAGGTAGACCTCTCTGCCTTAAAATATCTTCTGGGACAGAATCATTGGCGCTGTCAACATTCTCTATGGCACTCAGTATTTTTTTCGCTCTCACACCCCTGCCATAGCAGGCCTTTATTGCCCCGATATCAGTATCGGGAACAATCTTCGGATGTATCATCTTACCGCCCTGGACCGTTCCGTAGAGATTAACTGTATGATTTTTTTGTATGATTGAGGTGTGATATTTTGTGTAATTGTAGAATGTTACATTTACAGCACCACTACTGTCTCTTACTATTGCAGACAACACCTTTGACACAGACACAT
>JBKBUA010000193.1:0-2537 GCA_046290845.1 Thermodesulfovibrionales bacterium | reverse complement strand
GAGGGATCAGGCCATTTTTGAGGACATGGATAAATCTTACCCTTTTCTCAGAAATTCCTTTTGCCCTTGCCGCTTTAATGAAGGGCATCTCAAGTATATCTATCAGTGTTGTCCTCGATATTCTTGTGAGGGTTGCAATGGCAGGCAATGAAAGGGTAATAGATGGCATTAGAAGAAATCTTATATCACCTGTTCCAGAAGGTGGAAGAATCCTGAGTTTAAGGCTTAACAGGAGCATTATCATCAAGCCTGACCAGAACACAGGAAGGCTAAGCCCTATGACCGAAACCGAGGCTATAAATCTGTCAACCTTTGATCCCCTTTTCAAGGCCGAGAGAAAGCCAAAGAACAGTCCTGTTGGTATGGCAATAAACATGGCACCTGTGGCAAGTAAAAGGGTGTTTGGGAATTTATGGAGCAAATCATCCATTACCTTTCTGTTTGTATAATAAGACCTTCCAAGTTCTCCTTTTAGGATCATGGAAAGGTAACCTGTGTACTGAATAATAAAATTTTGGTCAGTCTTTAATTCCCTTCTTATATTTTCAATTACCTCTGGTTTTGCTCTCTCACCGACAAGGACGATAGCAGGGTCTCCAGGGAGGGCCTTGGTGAGGATGAAGGTGAAGAAGGTTGTGCCCATCAAAAGGGGTAATAGAAGAAGAAGTCTTTTAAGAAGATATGTCTTAATATACTCTCCTTTCAAAGAATAATACCAAACATCGCAAAAAAGAAGACATGCCCCGAAAACTTTATCTGGGTTGTATTATGCAATGTTTAGGTAAATTCTAAATTAAAAAGGATCTTAATTTCTACTCCTGATAACGCAACATGAGAATTCTAATTGGAATTGCTAAACTATCTCTTTGTTTTTCCAACTGGCTTCCTTCTTTTAGTTTTAATACCTAAAGGAAAAGACCACCATATATGTGACATTTTGTTTTAGTAATTAGGAGTGACATTTTGATATAGTAAACACAGGGGAAGTCCAAAGGCTTGACATAATGTTTAAAAATTTATTATATTTTGCTACCTTGTTCTTCCTGAAAGGGGAAGGTTATTCCCGAAATAGTAAGGTGCTGGATAGTAAGTTTTTTCAGCAAGCCTTATTTTTGGGGAAAGAAGCAGGAGATTTCTTGGCATCTTTATTGCTACCTGAATAACAGGAATATAAGGTTAAGAAAGGGGGTGAGAAGGATGAGGTTAGTTATCGCTTTAGTTACAATCGCTATCGCAGTTGTGTTTATAGGCAGTGCAATGGCAGTTCCTCCAGGAAAGACTGTTGAGTTTGCTGGTGGTGATGCTGGTAAGGTAGTGTTTGATGGCAAGATTCATGCAGATAAGGGGCTTAAGTGTAATGACTGCCATACAAAGATATTTCAGATGAAGAAGGGCACTGCAAAGATGAAGATGGCTGATATCAATGCAGGCAAGTTCTGCGGTGAATGCCATAATGGTACAAAGGCCTTTAAGTCAAGTGATGCAGCAAACTGCGCAAAATGTCATAAGAAGTAGTTAAAAAAAAGGGTTCGGGAGATATCCCGAACCTTTTTTTGTTCAAGAATATTTTTTAACCTACATAGGTTAACCAGGAATCATATTCTTTCCTCTTACCCCTAACAATTTCAAAAAATATTGATTGAATCTTCTTTGTTACCTCACCAGGCTCTCCCCTGCCTATAGGTCTACCATCAACCTCCCTTATTGGCGTGATCTCTGCAGCAGTACCTGTGAAAAAGGCTTCATCAGAGACATAAAGTTCATCCCTCGTGAATCTCTCTTCTACGACCTTGAGACCTTCATTTCTTGCTATCTCCATAACGCTTTCCCTTGTTATGCCCTCAAGGATAGATGTAAGGGGCGTTGTCTTAAGAACACCTTTCCTTAAGATAAAGATGTTTTCACCGCTTCCTTCAGATACATAACCTTCTGTATCGAGCAACAGGGCTTCATCATAACCACAGGATATCGCCTCTCTTTTTGCCAGTTGTGATGTTACATAATAACCGCAGACCTTTCCCCTTGCCATGTTTGAGTTTACATGGCTTCTTATAAAGGAGGAAACCTTAATCCTGATTCCCTTTGTAATGCCTTCCTCTCCCAGATAAGTTCCCCATGGCCACACTGCAATTGCAACCCTTATCGGATTATCCTTCGAAAGCAATCCCATAGCCCCATAACCTATATAAACGAGGGGTCTTATGTAACACTCCTTGATATTGTTAATAGCAACGGTCTTAATTATTGCCTCTTCTATTTCCTTTGCAGTATATGGTATCTTCATCATGAAGATATGGGCAGATTTGAAGAGTCTTTCTACATGCTCCCTAAGCCTGAATATGGCAGGACCTTTGGCTGTCTCATAACACCGTATGCCTTCAAAGACTCCGAGGCCATAATGGAGGGTATGGGTAAGGATATGGACATTCGCATTGTCCCAGTCAACAAACTCTCCGTCCATCCATATTTTTTCTGTCTTTTGAATCATGACTTATTTTATAGCATAGATGGGGATTATAATGTCAACATTTAATTGT
>JBKBUA010000192.1:0-2565 GCA_046290845.1 Thermodesulfovibrionales bacterium | reverse complement strand
AATTTTCCATCCCTCATAAAGTTGGGGTCATTCATTATCGCCTCTTCCAGTTCCTTCTCGCTTACTGTTATTCCTGCCCTTTTTGCTGCAATAAGAAGTACTTTCTCATCTATGAGGATATCGAGTACCTTTTGCTTGAGATTGAGCTGTTTTTCCACCTCATCAGTAAATCCCTCCTTCAAGGTCTCCCTGTAAAATTCCCTGACCCTGTCATAGGCAAGCCAGTATTCTTCGAGACTTACCTTCTCTTTTTCGACCTCGGCAACAGCCACATTGGTTGACTTGTCTACTGTCCCTACACCCCAGAAGACAAAGGAAAGTATAACTATGAAGAAAAGGACATAAAAGAATTTTGCATGTTTTCTCATCGCCTTAAGCATCAGTACCTCCTCGTGAAGTAATCATTCAGTATATCTCTATGGTCAAAGGCAATAACCTCGGGTAGATCATCTTTTCTAAATACAACTGCCTCCTTCGCATCGTCCCCGGATTTAAGAAGCCCCTTTCCCTGTGCAATATATACCGTTGTGATGGTGTGATGTCTCGGGTCTCTATCAAGAGCCGAATATGTATGGAATTGCCTTATCAACTCTATATCGAGTCCTGTCTCCTCCTTTGCTTCTCTTATAGCGGCGCTTTCGAGGGTTTCTCCATAATCGACAAATCCACCTGGCAATGCCCATCCCTCAGGAGGGTTCTTCCTTTTTATGAGCACAATACCATCTTTGTATTCTATAATTATGTCCACCGTAACAAAGGGTTGTTTGTATCTCTTCATTGAAGATTATTCTGTCTCTTCAAACCTCAGGTCAACATCTTTCTCAGGGATGATGGTTGATACAGCATGCTTGTATATAAGCTGCTGCGAGGTCTCTTTGAGGACTATGACAAAGTTATCAAATCCCTTGATGGTTCCTTTAAGTCTTACCCCGTTGGTGAGATAAACAACTACAGGAATCTTTTCCTTTCTTAAATAGTTCAGGTAATTGTCCTGAAGATTGTTTGCCATAAAGCTCTCCTTAGATTTTTTAATATTTTAGGGTAATAAATTTTTAAGGGAATTTGCAAGGGCTACTTCACCAAGTATTTTGTTGTATATCTCAAAAGGGGTATAAAGGCCTGTAATATCAATCCACATTATTCCCTCCTCCTTCTTAAACCAGGTAAACTGCCTCTTTGCATAGGCCTTTGTCCTTTTCTTTATAAGCCTTACAGCGTCATCAAATGTTATTTCACCTCTAAGATGGGAGATCATTTCCTTGTACCCAATCGCCTGTAGTGCTGTCTTGCCTGGATTCATGCTCAATAACATCTTTACCTCATCGAGAAGTCCTGATGAGACCATCCTGTCAACCCTTTCCTCGATTAACCTGTAAAGTTCCTTTCTTTCCCTTTTGAGACCGATAAGAACAAAATCATAAGGTAATGGCTCTGTAAAACTCTTCTGAAGTTCTGTTATCCCTTTCTTTGTTTTTAAGCAGACCTCGATTGCCCTGATGATCCTCCTTGTGTCATGGGGCATTATCCTTTCTGCTGCCTCTGAATCGAGTTCTTTTAGATGTTTGTAAAGTGAGCCCCTTTTCGTATCCTCCGTCTCAATCAGTTTTTTTCTCAGTGACCAGTCTGCTGAGGGGCCTTTAAAGAGTCCCCTCGTCATTGCCCTGATATAGAGACCTGTACCACCAACTATCAGAGGGGTCTTTCCCTTTTTTAAAAGATCTTTAATAATCGGGGTAACCATCTCGATGAACCTTCCTGCGCTGAATTCCTCTGAAGGTTCGATTATATCTATCATATGGTGCATTATCCCTTCTCTTTCTGTAACAGTGGGTTTTGCCGTTCCAATATCCATGTGCCTGTAAATCTGCATGGAGTCAGCACTTATTATGTCGGTGTTAAGATGTCTTGCCAGGAGTATAGAGACGCCTGTCTTTCCAACGCCTGTTGGTCCAAGAAGGATGATTACCTTACTCATAGTTTTTGCAACGTTAGGGTTCAGTCTCATCTTGTCGGTCTGCGAAACATCTTTCTCAGGTCATTGAGGGATAAATATATCCTTGTAGGCCTTCCATGGGGGCAATGGTCAGGGTCATCTGTCTCCTCAAGGTCGCTTATAAGGGCCTGGATTTCCTGATGAGAGAGGATTCCCTTTCCTCTGATGGAATTATGGCAGGCTATCTTTGCTGCTACAGTTTCTTTCAATGTTTTTTCAGGCCTCTCACCCTCAATGAAAGCGGAGGCCAGATCACTCAAGAGGGTATTAAGGTCTGCATCCTTCAGGTCAATGGGGAGACTCCTTACGATGACAGTCTCGTGACCAAAATCATCGATCTCTATCCCCATATCATTCAAAAGAGAGGAATTATTGAGGAGGGTGTTATACTCTAAAGCCGTAAGCTTAACCTGCCTTGGAAACAGCAGTCTGAAGGAATCTATTCCTTTACCCTTCAAAAAACGATCATAAAGAACCCTCTCATGTGCAGCATGATGGTCGAGGAGGACAAGGCCGTCTTTCCCTGAGAGGGCAATGAAGGTCTCGCCTAAATAAATAAAGGGTATTGAGGG
>JBKBUA010000191.1:0-2579 GCA_046290845.1 Thermodesulfovibrionales bacterium | reverse complement strand
CGGGAAAAGGATTATTAAGAACGGCAAAAAGAGATTCTGTTCTTCTAAATGTTATGCGGATTATTTTAGAAACGGTGACAAATCACTTGTGAAGATGAGAACAGAGAAAAGACTTTGTAGACTCTGCAAAAAACCGATAAGCATCTACAACAAAAATAACCTCTGTTATGCCTGTCAGGAAAAAAAGCATATATGCCATCTGTAAATCTTGGGCGTCTCAAAATGAACCCCAGGGAATCCATGGTATGGGATTCCTCCGAGACAACTAACTTTCACTGGATAATTGTCGGGGGTTCAGGTGCCGGAAAAACATACCAGATCAGAAGAATAACCGATGTCCTGAAGGGTCAAATTAAGTGTATTCATATCTTTGACCCTCATGGTGATATATTTACCGACCCGGATTATACATCAAGCCTGGAGTTCTCGGAAGTATCTGACTATGGAGTCAGACCCCTCACAATTAACCCTGATCAGAAATATGGTGGTATTAGAAGGAAAATAAACTCCTTCGTGGGTATGATAAACAGATACTCAAAAAGAAAACTCACTGATGAGCAGGAGTCGGCGATGAGGTATCTTCTGATAGACTTTTTTGAATCACGGGGATGTATTATGAATGACCCCAATACATGGGAAAGCCAGAACTTCGAGTTTGAGGATTATATTGAATTTGCCCGTGCGAAATTGGTTACCTTTCTCAGTAATACAGATGTGGATATAGAAGAACAGATAAAATACGGTTCTTTCTCGGTGTTAAAATCTGTGTATGACAAACTCCAGACGCTCAGGTTCACGGGGGTATTTAAACCTGGGGGGATGCCTTTTCAGGAAGATAAAGGTATAAGGCATTACAATATGAGCGCCCTAACAGTAGAGGAACAGGGATACCTTGTGGAACTGACACTGGAACAGATATTTATAGATTCGGTGAAAAACGGTTTTAAAACTGACGTGGATGTTCTGGTAATTATAGATGAGGCACAGAGGTTTCTTGATAAGGATGATATGGACCATATTGTATCAGTAATAAGTAGAGAAGGCAGAAAGTTTGGTATCGGCCTTATGCTTGCGACACAGAACTGTTCCAATTTCCCAGAGGATATCCTCATAAACAGCGCCACAAAGATGATACTTGGGATAGATGAGGCCTATGTAACAACCATATCAAAGGCAATGGCCATTGACCCCAACAGGGTCAGGTTTACACAGCCGAGGAAAGGGGCGATGGTGCAGATAAAAACACACAGGATATCAAAAGACTCAAGGTTCGTCGATATAGTTTTCTAATATTAAATAACTCCATCATCACCTCAACTCCTCTCACTCTCCTCACTCCCCTCTCACTAACCACCATCTGGCCGACAGATGGTGGTTTCTTTTTTATATCGGGTGAATTTTCCGCTTAGCGGAAAATTACAATCTATCGGGGATCTCAAAAAATCGTCTGTTACAATTAAATAAAAAGTAAGGAGGATGATAAGGATGGCATGGAAACCGAACATTATGGAAGGTTATTTTAAGATAAGGTCAGCATGGCCGACTGTAATATACATAACGAGAAGGAGAAGGACGAAGGCAAAAGTGACCAGCAAAAAAGTAAAGGGATGAACAGGGCGGTCCTGAAAGGGACCCCTGCCATCGCAAATCTCGCTGACTTTCCTAATATATAACAGGCAGGCAATCCTGCCGAAAGGGCTATAACCTTCTTCCGTGCGGAGGACATCAACTTCCGCACGGAATCTCAAATTAAGATGAACAAGATAAAAGAGTTTATAGCAGGGCACAAAAAGGCGGTAATTGTCATATCTGCCATTGTTCTGCTGGGTATTGTGATATTGGGAGGCAAAAAACAGCAGGGTACCCAGCAGCACGATAAGATAAAACCTTCCATAACTCAGGAAGAGAAAATGAAAGCTGAGATGGAGGCTATGCGCAAGGAGATAGAGGAACTCAAAAAGAAGAATGAATCTATCAAAGAAGGCAAGGCCGAGAGCAAGGAAAGTAAGGGAGGGCAGGTTGAAAAACTACCGCCGATATTTGGTGATGAGAAAAAGCCCATAAAAGACCTAAAAGATGTTCTTGATGGGAAGCCCTATCGTGAGGCCCCAAAACTTCCCGAACCCGGCACCACTCAGGGGGTGCAGGTTGTGAAACCTGAACCGCCCAGGCTTGTGAAGATAGACCTTGAACCGCCAGCACCTGCACCACCAAAAGAGGTAAAGAAAAAAGAAATATATCTACCAGCGGGTTCTTTTGCGTCGTTCACAACTTTATCGGGGATATACGCCCCTGAAACGGGCGAACAGATGCCGGTAACGGGGGTTTTTGATAAGGCTTTTCTTGGACCAAACCGAACATCAATTCCTCTTAGGGGGTGTCTGTTTCTGGGAAAGGCGAGAGGGAATACAGGGATAAAAAGAGCTGATATTAAAGTTGTAAAAATATCGTGTGTAATGCCTGATGGCAGTACATTTGAATCCGATATAGCGGGCTATGCGACCGATACGGGTGGGGACTTCGGTATAGAGGGCGAGGTAAACAGACATTCTGCAAGTTTTTTCAGCACTGTGGGGATT
>JBKBUA010000190.1:0-2586 GCA_046290845.1 Thermodesulfovibrionales bacterium | reverse complement strand
TCAATGGGAAGAAAGAGAGGATAAAGAATGTAAACCGAAGCGTTTTTAATGCTTGACAAAAACACTATTCATGGGAGGTAACAATGAAACTGATAAATATGGTCGCAATCCCTTCTAAATGAGGTCTTGTTTCCTATACCACCTGAATGGTGTCGCAAGGAATGGTGCCACAGATGCGATGAGTCGCAATCCCTTCTAAATGAGGTCTTGTTTCCTATTTAGGAAAGCTGAAAGGAAAAAGGCAAAGGCAAGGATAGGTATGTCGCAATCCCTTCTAAATGAGGTCTTGTTTCCTATAGCAGATGGATAAAGAAATACCTGAGAAGGAAAAAAGAGGTCGCAATCCCTTCTAAATGAGGTCTTGTTTCCTATGACAGGACGACTACGGTAACGGTTAAAAAGATGGCACCGTCGCAATCCCTTCTAAATGAGGTCTTGTTTCCTATTTAGTTTTTAGGAGGGAAAATGGAAAAAATAATTGACAGTCGCAATCCCTTCTAAATGAGGTCTTGTTTCCTATATCGGGAATAAGATAGAACCTACAAGGGACCTGATGTGTCGCAATCCCTTCTAAATGAGGTCTTGTTTCCTATAACAACGGGGCAGGGTGTCAAGCCCTGCCCCGAAAGGAGTCGCAATCCCTTCTAAATGAGGTCTTGTTTCCTATTTCTCTGATCTTGTGGTGGCTTTGTCACTGCGTCAAGATTAGTCGCAATCCCTTCTAAATGAGGTCTTGTTTCCTATACATATGGGTATGGGATAATCCTATGATATTTAAGAGGAGTGTCGCAATCCCTTCTAAATGAGGTCTTGTTTCCTATTTGTCCCTCTCCTTACTGAGAAACAGTTTCTTGAAGTGGCCGTCGCAATCCCTTCTAAATGAGGTCTTGTTTCCTATCATTAGAAGAACGGATTAAAAAAGGAATGTTGCAGGCTGTGTCGCAATCCCTTCTAAATGAGGTCTTGTTTCCTATACCCTGAGTATAAGGAGCTACATGACTTAATAGTCGCAATCCCTTCTAAATGAGGTCTTGTTTCCTATAATGCTCCAATGGGCAAATCGATTCCTGAAGGATGTTAGGTCGCAATCCCTTCTAAATGAGGTCTTGTTTCCTATTCCAAACCCACGAAGAGGGTAGGGCCATCTCTGTGCTTTGTCGCAATCCCTTCTAAATGAGGTCTTGTTTCCTATTGAGACAGCCCGTCGTATTGTCTCAGAAAACGGGCTTTGTCGCAATCCCTTCTAAATGAGGTCTTGTTTCCTATCAAACCCACGAAGAGGGTAGGGCCATCTCTGTGCTTTCCCGTCGCAATCCCTTCTAAATGAGGTCTTGTTTCCTATGATAATGATAGCTGATTATTTGAAAGCAGGCTACCCGTCGCAATCCCTTCTAAATGAGGTCTTGTTTCCTATGAATAAACCTACACGCAAGCTGAAGGTAGTATAGTCGCAATCCCTTCTAAATGAGGTCTTGTTTCCTATACCTATCAGGGTCAACAGGAAGATGGTTAAGATGAAAGCAGGGTCGCAATCCCTTCTAAATGAGGTCTTGTTTCCTATACAGAGGTAGTGGTAGACCACGTAGGCTGGAAAGGCAAGTCGCAATCCCTTCTAAATGAGGTCTTGTTTCCTATGATGATTAGCTGGGATGCATTCCAAAAGGCAATGGTTACGTCGCAATCCCTTCTAAATGAGGTCTTGTTTCCTATAGAGGTAGTAATAGAACATATCGGATGGAAAGGCAATGTCGCAATCCCTTCTAAATGAGGTCTTGTTTCCTATTCCGACACTGCCAGAAGCGTCCTTGCTCTTTCTCAAGGAGTCGCAATCCCTTCTAAATGAGGTCTTGTTTCCTATGGTTACATTGTAGCCGTTGAGCACGAACACGAAAAGTCGCAATCCCTTCTAAATGAGGTCTTGTTTCCTATTACGAACTCTACCTGTTGGTGCGGAGGTGATTATAGACCATATGTCGCAATCCCTTCTAAATGAGGTCTTGTTTCCTATTGCTCGAAAGAAGAGAGGTGGCTCAGGGATGAAAAGTGGGCTGTGTCGCAATCCCTTCTAAATGAGGTCTTGTTTCCTATGGTTATACTTTACCTTTAAGTTTCTCCGAGCTCGTGTCGCAATCCCTTCTAAATGAGGTCTTGTTTCCTATAATGAAAGAAGAAAGCTTAGGATTATCGCTGCTCGAAAAAGCAGTCGCAATCCCTTCTAAATGAGGTCTTGTTTCCTATGGAGGAGAAAATGAGAGTTAATTGGAGAGAAACGTCGCAATCCCTTCTAAATGAGGTCTTGTTTCCTATGGAGAAAATGAAGGTGAATTGGAGAAAGACCCCAGTCGCAATCCCTTCTAAATGAGGTCTTGTTTCCTATTAATATACGGTGATTACACATGGGACACCGAAAGGGACAGTCGCAATCCCTTCTAAATGAGGTCTTGTTTCCTATAGATCGGCGGTTAATAACAGCAGCACAGATTGTCGCAATCCCTTCTAAATGAGGTCTTGTTTCCTATACAGGTCACTCCCAAAGGTTACCCCGTCGGCATTAAAGTCGCAATCCCTTCTAAATGAGGTCTTGTT
>JBKBUA010000189.1:0-2653 GCA_046290845.1 Thermodesulfovibrionales bacterium | reverse complement strand
GGTGGATTCATAGGAGAAGACCTATCAATCTATGGGATCGAGGGAAAGAAGGCAGAGATGGAATTGATTAATGCAGGCACTGATAGCGAGACACTAAGTAAGGTCTTTGACAGTATTAATCTAAGGAGTTTTGATACATCGGAATTATTGAATCTCCTTCAGAAGGAAAAGAATGATTATATGAAGAAAAGGCTCAGGAATGAGGTTTTTGAAAGGTTATGGAACGCAGGTATTGGAGATATAGATTTAACCGCCATTACTGATTTACCATTAAGCCAGGCATTAAAGGCGATATACCTTATTAAAGATTTGGAAAAACACAAGGGGATAAAGGTCTTTGTAGATGCCTTAGCTCCTCTGTCAATCCTCCTGGAAGAACTCCTTTATGAAAACATAAACAATAAACTCATTGATAATGAAATCTTACAAGGTCTTTACAATAAGTATCTATCCATTCTAAAAGAATACTCAAAAAGGCCTGATAGATATGAGGGTGCAAAGGATATTGAGTATGTAAAGGAGAGGCTCTCAGGAAATGTTATAGTGATGGATGGGCTGAGATATGACCTCTGGCTTATCTTCAAGGACATAATGCTCAACGAAGGCTGGAGGATAAGGGACGAGGTCTTTAGGATTGACTCACCCACAACAACATCTAATTTCAGAGAGATTATCGGGATAACTTATGAAAGGGGTACGATCAATGGAAGGAGCTATTCACTCTTGAAGGTAGCAGAGAGGGAGATAGGCAAAAGAAATCTGAAAAGATTTCTAAAGGAAGACACTGAGATCAGGTTCCTCCATTTCAATTTCATAGATACAAAGATTCATGGCTCTACCATTGACCTCTATCCTCTTTATGAGATAATAAAGAAGGAGTTCATAACAGGTATCATCCCTATCTTAAAAGAGATAGGTTCTTTTTATCTTACCTCAGACCATGGATTCACAGACACAAAGGAACTAAAGGAAAGGTATAGCCATGGCGGTAGAGATCTATGGGAAACCCTATTGCCCTTCGCTGAGACAAGAATCTGATTATAAAAATGACGAATGAGGTCTTTGAAAGGATAAAGACAGTCTATAGACGCATCTGTCATGCTGCTATGAGGGCTGGAAGGAGTCCTGAAGAGGTTAAGCTTGTGGCAGTGACCAAGACAGTCGAGATAGAGAGGATAATCGAGGCAATTGATGCAGGTTTGAGGGTCTTTGGTGAAAACAGGGTTCAGGAGGCACAGAAAAAGATTCAGGATTTAAGATTCAAGATTCAAAATAAACTTCAGTGGCATTTAATTGGGCATCTTCAGAGGAATAAGGCGAAGTATGCGGTTCAACTCTTTGACCTGATTCATTCCGTTGATTCAATCGGTCTTGCAGAGGAGTTAAACAGACAGGCAGAGAAGATAGGTAAGATTCAAAGTATCCTCGTTCAGGTCAAGCTCTCTGAAGAGGATACAAAGCATGGCATCGAAGAAGAAGATCTGGTGTCGCTCATTGAGAGGATAAGAGACCTTAAGAATCTGAGGTTGGAGGGTCTTATGACGATGCCACCCTATTTCGAGGACATTGAGATGGTGAGACCCTATTTCAGGAGGTTAAGGGAGTTAAGGGATACTATTAACTCTTCACACATCACAAATAACGCATTACGAGAGTTATCAATGGGCATGTCTCACGACTTTGAGGTCGCTATTGAGGAAGGTGCGACACTGGTCAGGATCGGAACAGCCATATTCGGCGAAAGAAGAAAGGAGGAATAGTGGAAAAAATCCTCGACTGGTTATGGCTGTCACTTTTTTAAAACACCTTGTCGAATGGAATGACCCGCAGGCAATACTTTTCAATGGTATAGCTATAGCTCTTGTCTCGGCATCCCTCATAGCCTTCAGCCAGTTTGGGGATAAAGATTAAAAATATGCGCTGGCACCAGAAAGATATAAATAAGGTTTTTGAAGATCTAAATTCATCATTCGAGGGACTTTCGTCAGAGGAGGCGCAGAAACGACTCGAAGAATTTGGCCCCAATGAATTAAGGGGGAAAAAGAAAAAGACTGCCTTCATGATGTTCCTTGACCAGTTCAAGGACTTTATGATACTCGTCCTTATTGCCGCAGCCATCGTATCAGGGATTATCGGTGAACCCTCTGACACGGTCGCTATTATCATAATTGTTATCCTCAATGCTGTTATTGGCTTTGTCCAGGAATACAGGGCTGAAAAGGCAATGGCTGCGTTGAAAAAGATGGCCGCACCAATTGCACTCGTATTGAGGAATGGAAAACCCACAAACATCTCGGCCTCTGAGATCGTCCCTGGCGATGTCGTGGTCCTCGATGCCGGCAAGGTCGTGCCCTCAGATATGAGATTGATAGAATCAGCCCAGTTGAAGATAGAAGAGGCAGCGCTTACAGGCGAATCAGTACCTGTAGAAAAACACACCCGTCCGTTACAGGATGAGCACCTTCCCCTCGGTGACAGAAAGAATATGGCCTACAAGGGGACATTTGTGACCTATGGTCGTGGTGCAGGCGTAGTCACAGAAACAGGGATGAACACAGAGATAGGCAGGATCGCCACGATGCTTCAGGAAGAGGAGGAGGTAAAAACACCACTTCAGAAGAGACTCGCTGTTTTCGGAAAAAAACTGGCCTTT
>JBKBUA010000188.1:0-2704 GCA_046290845.1 Thermodesulfovibrionales bacterium | reverse complement strand
GCTCTGCCCTGAGGTTTTATGGAAATCCCTCAAGCAGTCATAAAACAGGCCAACAGGCCCGCTCATTGATAGAAAAGGCAAGGAAAAAGGTTGCTGATGTAGTAAATGCCTCTGAGGAAGAGATAGTATTCACATCAGGAGGAACCGAATCAAATAACCTGTCCATACTCGGCACAGCCTTCTTGAGAGGGAAAGGCCATATAATCACTTCTGTCATAGAACACCCCTCGGTCATCAATCCATGCAGATTCCTTCAGGAAAAGGGTTTCTCCGTGAGCTATGTCGGTGTCAAAAGAGATGGAACTATTAATCTCGAAGAGCTCAAAGGGGCAATAAGAGAGGATACCATACTCATAACGATCATGCATGCCAACAATGAAACAGGTATTATTCAGCCCATTGAAGAGATAGGACTCATAGCAAGGGAAAAGGGGATAACCTTTCATACCGATGCAGCACAGACAGTAGGAAAGATACCTGTTGATGTTGAGAAACTGAATGTTGATTTGCTTACCATCGTCTCCCATAAGTTTCATGGCCCAAAGGGAATCGGAGCGCTCTATATTAAAAAAGGTCTCAGGATTAAGCCTATACTGTTTGGTGCAGGACACGAGAGGGGATTAAGACCAGGGACAGAGAATCTTCCAGGTATAGCAGGTATTGGAAAGGCCTGCGAGCTGGCTAAGGAATATGTAAAAAAGAGGGCCTCTTACCTGAAGGGACTGACCGAGACCCTTTACAGAGAGTTAAAAGATCTCCTTCCTGATGTATCATTAAACGGAGACCCTGAACTGAGACTTCCCAATACATTAAATCTCTGTCTAAAGGGAATCCCGTCAACAGACCTTGTAAATATATTGGGTGACTCTGTGGCTATCTCAACAGGTTCTGCCTGTCATGCCGGTGTAAAGAGGCCATCGTCTGTATTGCTTGCAATGGGGCTTACAGAAGAAGAGGCATTGTCATCGATAAGAATAAGCCTTGGAAAGGATAATACCGAGGAAGAGGTTAAAGAGGCGGCAGCACTAATTGCGAAGGCTGCACAGGGCCTAAAAGGGTTATAGCTATTGAATTATCACCAGTGAGTCTCTCAGATAGGTCCTTCACCTGCCTAAGTGTAACACCTTCTATCTGCCTTATAACATCGTCTGGTGAGTAATATCTTCCATAATAGATCTCCTGTCTCGCTATGTTCTGCATCCTGTTACTCGTTGATTCAAGACCAAGGATGAGATTACCCTTTATCTGTTCCTTAGCCCTCCTTAATTCCTCTTCGCTCACTGTATCTTTAAGCCCCTTTAACTCCCTTACAATAAGTTCTATAACCTCTGAGACCCTTTTCTTGGCCGTCCCTGCATAAACCCCGAAAAGACCTGTATCAATATAAGAGGCTATAAAGGAGTATATTGAATAGGCAAGTCCCCTTTTCTCCCTGACCTCCTGGAAGAGCCTCGAACTCACACCAGCACCGAGAATTGCATTTAAGAGATAAAGAACATACCTTTCAGGGCTTGATTGTGGCAACCCTTTAACACCAATACATAGATGGACCTCGGAGAGTTCCTTCTGATAGATATTCACAGAGGTCTTAAATTCGGGAGTTTCTCCCCTCTCAGGCTCCGAGCCCCTCCTCAGACCTCCGAGAGCCTTATTAAGAGAGTCCAGGAGATTGTCGGGATTAAAATTTCCTGCACAGGCAATTACAATATCTCTTGTACCATAATATTTTCTTATATGTCCTATAATATCCTCCCTCCTGAAGGTCTTTACCGTTTCTCTCTTTCCGAGAACAGGAAGACCTATACCCTCGTTTCCCCACACATCTTGATAAAAGAGGTCATTTATGTAATCATCAGGCGTGTCTTCCACCATCTTGATCTCCTCCCTTACTATCCTTTTCTCCTTTTCTATATCATCTTCTGGAAAGGTGGAATGGAGAAAGATATCAGTGAGCAGATCAATACCTTTGTTTATATGTTGATCAAGGACCTTTACATAAAAGGTCGTTGTCTCCCTCGATGTAAAGGCATTCAGGTCTCCACCAATAGAGTCTATCTCAATAGCAATATCCCTGGCAGATCTCTTTTTTGTTCCCTTGAAAAACATATGCTCAAGAAAATGGGATATGCCATTCTTATCAACCGATTCGAATCTCGAACCAACCTTTACCCATATGCCGAGGGTAACAGAGTGCATATTTTTTATGCATTCTGTCACAAGGGGAATGCCATTTTCAAGGTAGTATTTTCTGAACATAATCAGAAATATGTATCTGAAACTATTCAAATCGGGAGAAATTTATCTCCCGATTCCAATAAACCATTACGGCATAAGCTGAAGTCCTGTTTTCTAAGCCTAATACATTTAAGATGTTTAAAGTAACAGGAAGCAGTTACAAGAAAAAAGATTTTTTGAGTAATATCAGCATTGGGTTAAGCCCTAAGACTTATTTGACACCCTTTATCTGCTTCTCCCTCATGGCCTCTTTTCTACTGAGCCTGATCTTTCCCTGCCTGTCTATTTCTATTACCTTTACGAGGATCTCGTCCCCCTCCTTCAGTTCATCCGTTACCTTTGCTATTCTTCTTTCGGCTATCTGAGAGATATGAAGGAGACCTTCTGTCCCGGGGAGTATCTCCACAAAGGCTCCAAAATCAACAATCCTCTTGACCTTGCCGAGGTATATCTTTCCTACCTCGGCCTC
>JBKBUA010000018.1:19870-22864 GCA_046290845.1 Thermodesulfovibrionales bacterium | reverse complement strand
GAAAAATCACCTATCGAATCTAAAATCTTGTGCCTCACAAACTCGTCTTTAAATCTAAGACCCGAGGGATTCAATATTCTGCTTTCGGTCAATATAATTGCATTACTTAAGGATCCTCCCCTTGCAAGCCCTTTTGACATAAGATATTGCACATCCTTCAGAAAACCAAATGTGCGGGCAGGCGCTATCTCTCTTACATAGGTTTCTTCATTGATGTCTAAAGACAAGGTCTGCTCACCGAGAATACCATGATCAAAATTAATCCTGAAGGTAATCTTTCTTCCATTGTATGGAAATACAGTGACACTGGAATGACCATCTTCAATCCTAACCGGCTTTGTTATCCTCATATAAGCTGCCCTTTTACCCTGCTTTGCTATACCAGCTTTAAGGATAAGGTCTACGATTTCCGTTGCGCTACCGTCGAGGATAGGGATCTCGGGGCCATCGAGCTCAACAATGGCATTGTCAATGCCAAGACCCGAAAATGCGGAAAGGAGATGCTCTACTGTCCTGACCTTCGCATCATCATTTCCGATAGTCGTTGCATAAGCGCTATCAATGACCGAGGCAACGTCAGCCCTCAAGCAAGATTCTTCATCTACTCGATAAAATACTATACCTGAATCGCGTGACGATGGCCTTAATCTAACCTTAACATGTCTACCCGAATGTAATCCGATACCACTGAAACTTATTTCGCTCTTTAATGTCCTCTGGAATCTCATTAACTGCTTTTCTCCTTTGTCTTGCCTTTGGTAATGCGCAATACATGAGGGAAAGATTTAACTCATTGCCCGTCCTGATTTTCGCATCACAGCTAAGTTAGCTGAACTAATAGCAATAACAATGCCAGACAAAAAGTGGGCATTAAGATATGCCTATATAAGATAAAGTCTAAAATCCATTATCTTTCATCTTTCACTTTTAATTAATAGTGTTGCTATTTTTACTCACCTGTATAGATATTACAACACCTCGCCACCAACAACTATATCCGGGATCCTTACCGTTGGCATTCCATCCGAGACAGGCACACCTTGAGAATCCTTTCCGCAGGTACCTATTGAAAACCCAAGGTCAGAACCAACCATATCAATAGACTTCAGGACATCAGGACCATTGCCGATAAGGGTTGCTTCTCGCACCGGTTCACCTATATTGCCATTCTCAATCAGATACCCCTCCTGAACCTCAAAAACAAACTCTCCTGTTACGGTGTTTACCTGACCACCTCCCATCTTTTTAACAAAAAGTCCCTTATGTGTGGCCTTTATAATATCGACTGGTGAGGTCTCGCCTGGTGCAATATAGGTATTGCTCATCCTCGGTATTGGTCTGTGCTGGTAGGATTCTCTCCTTCCATTACCTGTGGATCTTACGCCAGCCTTGAGGGCTGTTAATCGGTCATACATATAATTTTTGAGGACGCCTTTTTCAATAAGAATCGTCTTTTGAGACGGTGTGCCTTCGTCATCGAACCTGTAAGACCCCCTCCTGTTCATTAATGTGGGGTCATCTATCACTGTTATAAGAGGTGAGGCTATCTGTGAACCTATCTTGCCTGAGTATACAGAGAGACCCTCATTAACAAGATCGGCCTCGAGACCATGACCAACAGCTTCGTGTATCATTGTACCTCCTGCCTCTGATGAAATCACCACAGGCATTCTCCCGCCAGGTGCCCTTCTTGCACTTAGCATCATCAGGGCCCTCTTAGTAGCCTTAAGAGATAGTTTTTCCATAAGATTATCTTCAAATAGTTCAAAACCAATGAGTCCCCCGGCGCTCTCATACCCTGTCTGTATCTTGCCCCCTTCAGAGGCTATTACATTGATAACCGCTGTGGTGTAAATCCTTTCATCCTCTGTAATGGTTCCGTCAGAGGTGCCTATCAGTATCTTTTGAAAGGAATCGCGATAACTGACAGAGACCTGTCTTACCCTGTTGTCTATAGAACGGGAGACCCTGTCAGCCTCTTTTACAAGGTTTACTTTATCGCCCAGAGAAACGTTATCAGGTAGAATCTTAATAGGAAAATCTACCTGAGCATCGAGCACCCGTAAATCCAGTGTTAGCTCACCACTACCGCTCGAAAATCCCTTGCAGAGGGTCTCTGCAAGGTTTATCAGTGCCCTTTCTGATAAATCATTACTGTAAGCAAAGGCGGTGCTGCCTTTTGATATAAGCCTTATACCTGCTCCTGCATCGATTCCAGATGTTATCTTTTCTACCTTCCCATCTTCAAGATGGATAGAATTTACCCTTCTGAATTCAACGAATATATCGGCGTAATCACCACCTCTCGAAAGGGTCTTCTGTAATATCTTATTTATTGTATGATGTTCTAACATTTTATCTCCTAAACCTGCAAAAATTTTGTTATTATAACAGATGAAAGATACAGGCTTAAAGCGGAAGACAGGATGTATCGGGCTTCATGGCATAAATTAACCTTTACGTTACATAAATTCGAAGGCTGGCATGCATCAACTCCGCACCCATCTCAGATAGAACAGCAGACAGGAAGGGCACGGCCTTACCCTCTGAGATGGGTAGGGGGTTAATTTTTGCAATGTTTGGCTTACTAAAACGTTTCCAGGGGGGACCTTGGCAGGTATAGGCATTATTGCAGGTAGCGGTATTCAGGAACTGGGCTGTGAGGATATCGTTTCAATCCAGAAGGTCGAAACACCTTACGGAGACCCTTCCGACCTTTACAGGATATGTAACATATCAGGGACAGAGGTCATATTCCTCCCCCGACATGGCATACCTCATCGTATCCCTCCCCATAAGATAAACTATAGGGCAAATCTGTGGGGATTCAGCAGCCTCGGCATAAAGGAGATTATCTCTATTAATGCAGTAGGCGGGATAAACGAGACTCTCAGGCCTGGTGATATCGTCCTTCCTGACCAGATTATTGATCTGACTCACGGAAGGGAGAGTACCTATTTTGACAGGGATGAGGTCGTTCATATAGACCTAACC
>JBKBUA010000018.1:0-19772 GCA_046290845.1 Thermodesulfovibrionales bacterium | reverse complement strand
CGAACCTTTCTGCAATGAGTTGAGAGAATTGATCCTCTGCGCGGGAGAAAGAAAGGGGCTCTCTCTTGTAAGAGAAGGAACTTATGTATGCACCAACGGACCGAGGCTCGAGACAAAGGCAGAGATTCGTTATTTCTCTGTAGTTGGTGCTGACATTGTTGGGATGACCTTGATGCCCGAGGCATCGCTGGCGAGGGAACTGGAGATATGTTTTGCAAGCATCTCTGTAGTAACAAATTATGCGGCGGGTATATCAAAGGGTAAGCTAACAACAACCGAGGTGGTAGAGACCATGAAGGCATCAATCCAGAAGATAGGGATACTTATAAAGGAACTCATCACGGTAAAAAGAGAGGAGAGAAAAGGTAGATGTCTCTGTCAGGAGGCATTGAAAGAGGCGAGGATGTAAGATGGATGAGAATGCTCAACATAAGATGGAGATACTAAAAACGATAATCAAAGAACTCGAATCGGTCTGCATTGCCTTCTCAGGCGGCGTTGACAGCACTTTTCTGACAAAGGTCTCAAGGGATGTTTTAGGTGACAATGTCCTTGCTGTAACCGCCACATCTCCTGCCTATCCCGAAAGGGAAATAAAAGAGGCGATTGAACTTGCTAAGGAGATAGGGGTTGAACACATCTTGATAGAGTCAGGAGAGATGAATATCCCTGAGTTTTCTGAAAATAGACCTGACCGATGTTATTACTGTAAGGATGACCTCTTCAGGAGACTTAAAGATTTAGCAGATGAATATGGTCTTAAGCATGTCATTGACGGCTCAAACTATGACGATGGGAATGATTACAGACCTGGCAGGAAGGCTGCATCAGAGAGAGGGGTCAGGAGTCCCCTCTATGAGGCAGGCCTTACTAAAAGTGAAATCAGACTTGTCTCAAGGATGATTGGTCTGAGGACATGGAATAAACCATCCTTTGCCTGTCTATCCTCCAGAATCCCTTATAATGAGAGGATTACCGCTGAGAAGCTCAGGCAGGTGGAAGAGGCAGAGGCCGTGCTCAGGGGACTCGGCCTTTCTCAGCTAAGGGTAAGACATCATGATCACATAGCGAGGATAGAGGTTCTACCCGAGGAATTCCAGATGATCCTTAACAACAGGGCTATCATCATTGAGAGATTGAAGGCACTGGGTTTTCTCTATGTTACCCTCGACATCCTGGGTTACAGGACAGGGGCGATGAATGAGGTATTAAAGGGATGAAAATAGATTTATTGAGAAGACTCCTCGAGGATGTTAAAGAGGGAAGATTGAGCACTGATGATGCTTTGGAAAGGCTGAAGACCTTACCCTATGAGGATCTTGGTTTTGCAAGGCTTGATAACCATCGTTCACTGAGGAAAGGGTCTCCAGAGATAATATTTGGCCAGGGAAAGACAAAACAACAGGTTTTGAAGATTGTTGATAGCCTTGTTAGCAATGGCAATGATGCTATCGTCACGAGGACTGATAAGGAGACTTACAACTATTTAAAGAAAAGGCACAAAAGGGCGGTCTTTAATGAGAAGGCGAGGATGGTTGTGGTTAGAAATAGGAAGTTAGAGAGAAAAGAAGGCCTTATCCTCGTCATAAGTGCCGGAACCTCTGATATCCCTGTTGCTGAAGAGGCAGCCTTTACAGCAGAGGTCCTTGGCAACAGGGTGGAAAGGCTCTATGATGTGGGTGTCGCAGGCATACATAGACTTTTTGACAAGATCGACCTCCTCATGTCTGCCTCTGTATTAATAGTAGTGGCAGGGATGGAAGGAGCCCTGCCAAGTGTTATAGGAGGACTGGTAGAAGCCCCTGTTATCGCAGTGCCGACAAGTATCGGTTATGGTGCAAGTTTTGGTGGTATCACAGCGCTACTTGCAATGCTCAACTCCTGTTCTTCCAATGTGGCTGTTGTTAATATAGACAATGGATTTGGAGCAGGTTATATAGCAAGTGTTATAAACAGGAAATGACTGCACAGTTCAGGCAATAAATTCGAATGATTGAGATAGTCCTTGCAACGAGAAACAGGAAGAAACTCGAGGAGATGCAGAGACTCTTGGAAGGGATACCTGTGAGGCTTTATACCCTCGATGATTTTCCCGAATGTCCTGAGGTTGCGGAGGATGAGATAACATTCGAGGGGAATGCGATAAAAAAGGCCATAGCGGTTTCGAGATGTACTGGTAAGATTGCCGTATCCGATGATTCAGGCCTCGAGGTTTATGCGTTAGGTGGTGCTCCAGGGGTATATTCTGCCCGTTACGCTGGTGAAAGGGCTGATGACAGGGCTAATATTGAAAAGTTGCTATCGGAGATGAAGGATATAAAAGACAGAAGGGCAAGATTTGTCTGTGTCATTGCCCTTGCCAATCCTGACGATAAGGTTGAGGTCTTTGATGGCTATGTGGAGGGAACAATAGGGTATGAACCTCTCGGAGAGAAGGGTTTTGGTTATGACCCTGTATTTTTCCCAAAGGGCTTTAATAAGACCTTTGCAGAGATGGAGGCCATTGAAAAGGACAAACTCAGCCACAGGGGGAAGGCCCTCGAAAGATTGAGGGATTATATCATGAATTGGTTTTATAAGAAAAATTAATCTTCTAATTTTAATTTCTTTCTTGCAAAAAACTGGACTCTTGACATAAATTATTTCTCGATTTGGAAAATACCCTTTTTATTTTAGGTCCTGCCAGTTTTTAAAGATGTTGGGGTATTAGGTTGGATTTTTGATCCAATAAGTGCGTATAAAAGATTATTGGAGGGATTATGAGACTCGTTTTACTCGGGGCACCAGGTGCAGGAAAAGGTACTCAGGCAAAGAAACTCATCGAAAAATATGGCATTCCACAGATCTCAACAGGTGATCTTCTAAGGGCAGCAGTATCAGCAGGGACTCAACTCGGTAAAGAGGCAAAATCCTATATGGATAAAGGGGAGCTCGTTCCTGACAGGGTTGTTCTCGGCATGGTGGAGGAGAGGCTTAAACAGGATGATTGTAAGAAGGGCTATATACTCGATGGATTCCCGAGGAATGTGGCTCAGGCAGAAGCCCTTGATAAGATGCTAAGCGGTCTTGGTATGTCGCTCGATGCAGCCTTAAGCGTTGACGTCCCCTTTGATGACCTAATGAAACGACTTACAGGCAGGAGGACATGCAAGTCCTGTGGTCAGATGTACAATGTCTATTTTAACCCGCCTAAAAAAGAGGGAATCTGTGACAAATGTGGGGGAGAACTCTTTCAGAGGGATGATGATAAGGAGGAGACGATCAAAAAGAGACTCGAGGTTTATAACTCTCAGACCGCTCCTCTTATAGAATACTATGGTAAAAAGGGTATTCTTAAGTCTGTTAAAGGGACAGGCAGTATTGATGAGATATTTAATAATATCTGTAAGGTCTTAGGTATCTAAAGAAAAAATTTTTAATCAGGAGGTTGCTATGGAAAATATCGGTCATGGTGGAAAAGAGATAGTAGAAAGGGTGATGCCAAAGGATGCGGCTATCAAGAGGCTGAAGGAGTTGAGGGCAGCAAAGGCAAAGGAGATTGATGTCCGTTTGCAGATCGCTACGGAGGTAATCGACATCGCCTATGGCTTTTTCACACCTCTCGAAGGCTTCATGACAAAGGCTGATGTAGAGGCAGTTTGCAAAAACATGACCTTAGCCGATGGTAAGACAGTCTGGAGCATTCCTATCATTTTTGATATCTCTGATGAGGAATTAAAGGCAAAGGGTATAGAGAAGAACGATACCGTAATCCTTACTTACACAGGGAATCCCCTCGCCATCTTTGATATAACTGATATATTCACCTACGATAAAAAAGAGATGGCGATGGCTGTCTATGGCACAACAGAGGAGAAACATCCTGGTGTCAAGAGGACTTACGCTTACAAGGATAAATTCCTCGGTGGAAAGATTACCCTTCTAAATCCACCTAAGATAAATGAACCCTTTACAAAATTCTGGCTTACACCGTTACAGATGAGGGAGAGGTTCAAAGAGAAAGGATGGGTCAGGATTGTCAATCACCAGACCAGAAACGTCCCACATACAGGACATGAGTGGCTTTGTAAGGGTGCTTGGCTTCAGGCTTATGGAGAGTTGCCCATTGAGAAACCCCTGGTGGGTGTTCTGGTGAACGCAATTATTGGTGAAAAGAGAGAGGGTGACTATATTGATGAGGCGATCATACTGACCCATGACAGGCTTAGGACTGCAGGTTATTTTGGTGAGCATAACCACATGACTTCATGTACCCTCTGGGACATGAGATATGCAGGGCCGAAGGAGGCGATATTCCATGCAGCCCTAAGAACAAACCTCGGCTGCACACATCATATGTTTGGTAGGGACCATGCAGGAGTTGGAACTTATTATGGCCCCTATGATGCGCACCACCTCTTAGAGTCGGTTAAGGATAAGTTACGCATTACACCAACATATTCAATGAACTGGCTTTATTGCCCCCATTGTGGCGAGATCACTAACGAGGGACTCTGTGACCACAAGAAAGAGTGGCAGAAGTTCAGCGGTACCGTTGTTAGGAGCATCATTATAGATGGTGTTAAACCCCCAAGATTGATATACCGTCCCGAGGTCTTTGATGTGATTATGGAGACTGCTGAAAAATATGGTTTTGGCTCCGCCTTTGTTACAAAGGAATACCTCGAAAAAAGAACACCTGTATTTACAATAGAACCATTAGAATAGGAGGGAAAGATGGCAGAAGAGACTTATCCAATAAATATATGGATAAATGAGGAGAGACTCGAAAAGCTTCAAAAGGCAGGTCTCGCTGGAATGTGCAAGGAGATGCTTGCAGGATTGAAGGTCTTGCAGGTTCCTACAAATGCTGAGGAAAGGGATGCGATTCTCAAGTTATTCCCTATGGCAAAGTATGATAGTGCGACAACAAAGAGCATTGAGCTTCTGCCGAGGGCTGTGAAGGATAAGATATTCGATCTTGTTGTTGAGAAAAAGAGTCTGAATATAATTGGTGAGTTTATAAAATCTCAGAAATAGGGTAGAAAATAAGGCTGCTTCAGCCTGTAGCCTCTGGAGAGAGGGGGTGAGGAAGAGTCTACCGATGGCCTTAATTTAAGGCTAATTTGAATATAACTTTTAAGTAAGGAGGTTAAAGTTATGCCAAGCTATGTAATTACCGAGAAGTGTGACGGCTGTAAGGCGCAGGACAAGACTGCTTGTCAGTATATCTGTCCTCACGACCTTATGACCCTCGACAGGGAAAAGATGAAGGCTTACAACCAGGAGCCTGACCAGTGCTGGGAGTGCTATAACTGCGTAAAGATCTGCCCTCAGCAGGCCATTGAGGTAAGGGGTTATGCAGACTATATTCCCCTCGGCGGTAGTGTCTATCCAATGAGAGGGACTGACTCAATCATGTGGACGATTAAGTTCAGGAATGGGGTTTTGAAGAGGTTCAAATTCCCCATAAGGTTGACTGCCGAGGGTTCGGTTGATCCCTACGCAGGGCAGCCACAGCCTGATTATTCAAAGATAAAACAGCCTGGCTACTTCAATTATGAAGCCAAAAAGGCTTAAAAAATAAGGAGGTGTGATAATGGAAAAAGAAACCTGTACGTTTTCATACTGTGAGAAGCCACCCGTAGTGGAGCATGAGACAGATTTTCTCATTATTGGTGGTGGTATGGCTGGTTGTGGTGCTGCTTATGAAGCAACCGCCTGGGCAAATCCTAAAAAGATAAGGATAACCCTCGTTGACAAGGCAGCAACAGATCGTAGCGGTGCCGTTGCCATGGGTCTTTCTGCTATAAACACATACATGGGTGGCAACAAGATAGAGGATTATGTCAAGTATGTCAGAAACGACCTCATGGGTATTATCAGGGAAGACCTTGTCTTTGACCTTGGAAGACATGTTGATGATAGCGTTCACAAATTCGAGGAATGGGGACTTCCCATCTGGAAGAAGGGCGATGATGGTTTCTCCCTCGATGGGTTCCAGGCAAGGGATGCAGGAAAACCTTTGCTTAAGGACTGTAAAGACGATGCTCAAAGGGAGAGCGTTGTCGTTCGTTCGGGTAAGTGGCAGATAATGATAAACGGTGAGTCCTATAAGGTCATAGTTGCAGAGGCTGCAAAAAAGGCCTTACAGGCGAACAGAGAAGCTACAGGCGTTGCGCAGAATCACTTTGAGAGGGTTTTTATAACAAGGCTTCTCATGGATGCCAACCAGCCTAATACTGTTTGCGGGGCCATAGGTTTCAGCACCCGTGAGAATAAGGTATATGTATTTAAGGCAAAGGCTATTCTGCTTGTGCCTGGTGGTTGCGTGAATGTCTTCAGACCCCGTTCCGTTGGTGAGGGGCAGGGTAGGACATGGTTCCCTGTCTGGAACTCAGGTTCTGGATATGCAATGGGTGCTATAGCAGGTGCTGAACTTGTTCAGATGGAGAACAGGTTTGTCCCGGCAAGGTTCAAAGACGGATATGGCCCTGTTGGTGCATGGTTCCTCTTTTTCAAGGCAAAGGCAACGGATGCAAATAAGGATGACTACTGCGCAAACCAGGAATATATTGCTGATGCTAAGAAGAAATACGGTAAATATGTCGATATAATGGGTACAACGATCAGAAACCACCTCATGATGGAGGCAATGCTTCGCGGAAAAGGTCCTATCATGATGTGGACGAATGAGGCAATGGAGGTTATAAGCAAGCAGTTTAAGGAAAAACTCGGCGAGAAGGAAGGAGCCAAGAAGGTAAAACACCTTGAGGCAGAGGCATGGGAAGACTTCCTGGATATGACCATAGGTCAGGCAGGTATGTGGGCAGCAAACAACATCGAGCCTGACAAGGTCCCATCCGAGATCATTCCTTCAGAGCCTTACTTCCTTGGCTCTCACGCTGGTTGCGCAGGTTTCTGGGTAAGCGGCCCTGGCGACATACCAGGAGCACCTGCCCACTGGTCATGGGGATATAACAGGATGTCAACTGTTAATGGACTCTTTATGGCCGGTGATACCTGTGGTGCCTCAGGACACAAGTTCTCCTCTGGCTCCCATGCGGAGGGAAGAATCGCAGGCAAGGCAGCAATTGCCTACATCCTTGACCACATGGACTTTAAGCCAACCATAAAGGAGAAGATCGATGACCTCATAGCAGAGATATACCTGCCCTTTGAGGTTTATGAGAAATATAAGACCTATACAACGTCTCCATATCATGTAAATGTTAACCCCTATTTCATTAAGCCTGACCAGTATCAGAAGAGGCTGATGAAGATAGCTGACGAGTATTTTGGTGGCGTTAGCGTCTGGTTCAAGACCTCTGCTACAATGATCCAGGAGGGTCTCAGGAGACTCCAGCTTCTTAAAGAGGATGCCAACAAACTCGCAGCAGCAAACCTGCATGACCTTCTCAGGTGCTGGGAAAACTACCACAGGGTCATAACTGCCGAGGCCCATGCCAGGTCGATACTCTTCAGGGAGGAGTCGAGGTATCCTGGATACTACTACAGGGCAGATAAAGACTTTATTGATGATGACAACTGGAAGGCCTTTACGATCGCAAAATACGATGCTGAAAAAGATGAGTGGACTCTCAGAAAAGAGCCCTACGTCCAGTTGTTCCAGTAAAAATCAGGGGAGGGCAAATGCCCTCCCCTACTATTTGGTTATGCGTAATGGGTAATGGGTAATGGGTATTGAAAGATAAACTCCTTGCGCATTACTGATTACGCATCACGATACTTAGGGAGGAAAAAATGGCGGAGAACAATAGAGTTTTAATAATAGGAGGTGGGTTCAGCGGGCTGACAGCAGCGGTTGAGGCCGCTGAGGCTGGATGTGAGGTCGTAATAGTCGAAAAGAACCCCTATTTAGGAGGAAGGGTTGCACAATTAAATAAATACTTCTGGAAACTCTGCCCCCCAACATGCGGGCTTGAGATACAGTTTAAGAGGATAAAGAATAATGCTGCGGTTACCTATTACACCTTAGCCGAGGTAACAGATGTTAAGGGAGAAGAAGGAAATTTCGATGTATCAATTCAGGTTAGCCCACGGTATGTTAATGAAAAGTGTGTTGCCTGCGATGCCTGTGCCCAGGCATGCCCCTCCTTCAGGGACAATGATTTCAATTTTGGTATGGACAAGACGAAGGCAGCTTACTTGCCCTTTAATCAGGCCTTTCCCCTTCAGTATGTTATCGATAGAAAGGCCTGTGCCCCTAACTGTAAAGCCTGTGAAGAGGCCTGCAAGTATGATGCGGTAAAACTCGACATGAAACCAGAAACGGTTAGTCTAAAGGTTGGTGCAATAATTATGGCCACAGGCTGGAATCCTTATGATGCAACACGAATGGATAACCTCGGATTTGGAAAGGTAAAGAATGTAATCACAAATATGATGATGGAGAGGTTATCAGCCCCAAATGGTCCAACAGGTGGTAAGATAATAAGACCTTCTGACGGAAAAGAGGTAAAGAATATTGCCTTTGTTCAGTGTGCAGGTTCGAGGGATGAGAACCACCTCCCCTTCTGCTCCTATATATGCTGTCTTGCATCCCTCAAACAGGCGATGTATGTAAGAGAACAGTATCCTGACTCAAAGGCACAGATATTCTATATAGACATGAGGACTCCGGGACTTTATGAACATAGATTTCTCTGGAAGGCTCAGGAAGATCAGAATATAACACTGACTAAGGGAAAGGTGGCTGGGATCTCGGAAGACCCTGCTACAGGTGATGTTATAGTGGAGGTTGAAGACATTTATGGTGGCGGTAAGATTAGAGCAAGCTTTGACATGGTAGTCCTGGCAACAGGTATGGAGCCATCTACAAGGAATTATAAAAATATAAAGGATATATCATGCACTGCAGAGGGCTTTGTGGATTCTGCAAAGAAGGGGATTTATGCAGTAGGTACCGCAAAGAATCCTGTTGATGTTGTTAGGTCGGCACAGGATGCCACTTCAGCAGTCATGAAAGGTTTACAGAGCCTGAGGAGGTAGGAATGGAAAAGAAATTCGGCGTTTACATATGTAAAGGTTGCGGGATTGGAGAAGGTGTAAATATAGATAAACTTGTCAATCTTGCTACAAAGAGCATGGGTGTACCCATCTGTAAGACCCATGATATTCTCTGCAGTCCTGAAGGGATAAATCTCATTAAAGAGGATATGAAAAACGAGGGTGTTAATGCCCTTGCTATTGCTGCCTGTTCACCGAGGGTTAAGTTTGAGGAGTTTGATTTTCCAGGCACGATAACAGAGAGGGTAAATCTTAGGGAATTCGTTGTTTGGACCCATGAGCCGAATGATGAGGAGACTCAGTCTCTGGCAGAAGATTATCTCACCATGGGGATCATAAAGCTGAAGAAGGGAGACCTCCCTGAACCAAATATCCTGGAGAATCTCAATAATACTATCCTCGTAATAGGCGGCGGTGTTACTGGTATGACAGCAGCCCTTGAGGCAGCCAGGGCGGGGTATAAGGTTGTGCTTGTTGAAAAGGAACAGGAACTCGGAGGTTTTGCCAGAAAACTTTATAAAAAGATCCCAGCAGGTGAGGTAACCAATAAACCACTCATTGTCGATACCGAAATAGATAAAATCATAAAAGAGGTTGAGGGTAATTCTAACATAAAAGTCTATAAGTCATCGAGGATAGAAAAGACAGAGGGGCAGCCAGGATTGTACGATGTCACCATCTCTTCAAATGGTGCAACAGAGACAATAAAGATAGGTGCAATAGTGCTTGCAACAGGATGGAAGCCCTATGACGCTTCGAAGCTCGATTATCTCGGATATGGAAAATACAGAAATGTTGTTACAAACCTCGAATTTGAGGAGATTGCTAAGAAAAATAATGGCAAGATACTAAGACCATCAGATGCAAAGGAAGCCAAAAAGGTAGCCTTTATTCAATGTGCAGGACAGAGGGATCCAAATCATCTTCCCTACTGTTCCTCAATGTGTTGTGCCACATCACTGAAACAGGCTCGTTATGTCAGGCAGAATCAGGACGCCCTGGCAATGGTCTTTTATAAGGACATAAGGACCCCTGGAAGGCTCGAGATATATTACAAGGAGGCACAGAACGACCCCGGTGTAATGCTCACAAAGGCGGATGTTACAGGGGTGAGTGAAGGTAGTAACGGAACACTTTATGTTGAGATGGAAAACAGTCTTCTCGGAGAAAAGGTTAGGGTTGAGGCGGACCTCGTTGTCCTTGCAACAGGTATGATACCCACCACGAGAGAGCCTCAGTTATATCTCGAGGGTCTCACAAAGGCTGCTGCGCAGGGAGATGAGGCAAAGACAAAGTATCTTAGCGAGACACCAAAGCCTGAATTTATACTCAATCTCTCTTACAGACAGGGGCCAGAAATCCCGCCTCTCGAGGGAGCCCAGGGATTTGCGGATTCGAATTTCATCTGTTTTCCCTATGAAACGAGGAGGACAGGCATATATGCAGCAGGCACAGTGAGAAGACCTATGGACATGTCAGAGGCTCAGGATGATGCTGCCGGCGCTGCCTTTAAGGCTATTCAATGTCTTGACCACATTGCAAAGGGAATGGCTGTTCACCCGAGGGCATGGGATATAACCTTCCCTGACCCTTTACTACTCAGGTGCACAGCCTGTAAGAGATGCACCGAAGAGTGTCCTTTTGGGGCTATAGATGAGGATGAAAAGGGTATACCCTATTACAAGATTAACAGGTGCAGGCGCTGTGGAACCTGCATGGGAGCATGTCCTGAGAGAATAGTGTCCTTCAAGGATTACAGCGTTGACATAATAGGTTCGATGTTAAAATCTGTTGAATCCCCTGATGAAGAGACCTTCAGGTTTATTGGTCTCGTCTGTGAGAATGATGCCTATCCTGCCCTGGATACACTGGCACTTCAGAGAAAGAGGATAGATCCGGCTATTCGCTTTATATCACTTAGATGCCTCGGTGGAATGAACCTCGTCTGGGTTGCCGATGCACTATCAAAGGGAATAGATGGGGTCTTACTGCTGGGATGTAAATTTGGAGAAAACTATCAATGTCACTTTGTAAAGGGAAGCGAACTGGCAAACTACAGATTCAGTAAGGTCGGGGAGACATTGAATAAACTCCAGCTCGAGGCAGAAAGGGTTCAGATGCTTCAGGTTGCCATAACAGAATATGATAAACTCCCTGACATGATAAATGACTATATAGAGAGGGTAAAGGAACTGGGACCAAATCCTTTCAAGGGATTCTAATTGGATGCGGAAGTTTTTTCTTGCGCCTCTCCAAACTGAACAGAAAGGGATTAGTCCCGTACTGATATGAGGATAAAAAGAGATAAGGAGGATTATAGATGGCTCAAGAGGTAATTAAGCCAGATCTGGGTTTTGTTAAAGACCTTATAGGCAGCGGTGGGGAGACCCTGAAAAAATGTTATCAGTGTGCAACGTGCTCTGTTGTCTGCAAGGTGACGCCTGATTCAAGACCCTTCCCGCGGAAAGAGATGATTTATGCTCAATGGGGATTAAAAGACAGGATTGTTAGCAATCCGGATGTCTGGCTCTGTCATAATTGTAATGACTGTACAAAATATTGCCCGAGAGGTGCGAGACCGGGTGATGTCCTTTCTACGGTCAGGCAGAAGTTTATTGAGGAAAACTCGATTCCATCCTTCATGGGAAAGATAGTTACCCAGCCAAAGATGACTATATTAGCCCTATTGATTCCTGTTGTTTTATTTATAATAATCCTCGGTTCCACAGGTCATCTCGGTATCCCTGAAGGAGACATCGTCTATTCAAAGATGTTTCCCATCTCTTATATCGAGATAACCTTTTTCATTGCTGTTGGCCTTGCGGGCCTGACTTATATTTCAAGCCTCAGCCGATTCTGGAACAGCATGAAGAAGATAAACGGGACGAATTATAAGAAAGGGTTTGGTTCCGCACTCACAGAGACACTGACAGAGTTTCTAAAGCATTCGAGATTTGAAAAATGTGGACCAAATGCGGATAGAAAGACAGCCCATATGCTCGTCTTTTATGCCTTTGTTGGTCTTTTTATAACAACCCTCTGGATAACATACTATTATTACGTGCCTAAGATTCACAGCCCTATACCTTTATCAGACCCCATGAAGTGGCTTGCAAATATAAGTGCCATAGCCCTTCTTGTGGGCTCTTTAATGGTCATATCCAATAGGATGAAGGATAAGGGCTTTGTCACCAAATCTTCATCCTTTGACTGGACCTTTATAACCATAATACTGTTGCTCGGTATTACAGGTTTCTTGACTGAACTCATCAGGCTTGCAGGCATTGCATCTCTTGCCTATCCCATGTACTTTATACATCTGGTATTTGTCTTTTATACGATAGTCTATTTCCCTTATTCAAAGCTTGCCCATATGGGATACAGGACACTGGCAATTACATACTCAAAGATGACTGGTAGAGACATAAAAATTTAAGTGAGGGGGTGATGGTTAGAAGGCTTAGGATGCTTTAGTTAAGGGGATTCACTTCTTAGCAGGTGATTGATTAATCTTAAAAGGAGGAGGAGTTAAATGAGTTCAATCATTCTATTTGCCCTTGCCTGCGGTGTATTAGGTGTTATATATGCACTTATTACCGCATCATGGGTAATGAAGCAGGAATCAGGAACGGACCGCATGAGACAGATCTCTGATGCGGTAAGGGAGGGTGCTCAGGCCTTCTTGAGGCGTGAGTATAAGACCGTTGCAATGGTCGGTGTTGTTCTTTTTCTCTTGCTCCTATTCCTCGGCACATGGACCGCCGTTGGTTTTGCTATAGGAGCTATTGGTTCTGCCCTTGCGGGATATATCGGTATGATGGTTACGGTCAGGTCTAATGTCAGGACTACAGAGGCTGCAAAGAAAGGTCTTCAGGCTGCTCTTACGGTTGCCTTTAAAGGTGGTTCTGTTACGGGTATAATGGTTGTTGGTCTCGGTATCCTCGGCATAGCGGGTTATTACCTGATTGCTAAGTCAGTTGCACCAGTTGAAGAGGCATTCCATGCCCTTGTTGGTCTCGGATTTGGTTGTTCCCTTATGAGTGTCTTTGCCCGTATCGCCGGTGGTATCTATACAAAGGCCGCCGATGTCGGCGCAGACCTTGTTGGAAAGGTTGAGGCAGGTATACCTGAAGACGATCCGAGAAACCCTGCTGTCATAGCTGACAATGTTGGTGATAATGTCGGTGACTGTGCTGGAATGGCTGCTGACCTATATGAGACCTATACAGTTACCCTCGTGGCTGCTATGCTTCTCGCAAAGACAGTATTCGGAGCAGAAAGTCTTTGGGTTGAGTTTCCCTTACTCATAGGAGGTATATCTATCATTGCCTCAATCATTGGAACCTACTTTGTAAAGTTAGGCAAAAGCCAGTACATAATGGGTGCTCTTTATAAGGGGCTTGCTGTTGCGGGTATACTGGCGGCGATAGCCTTCTATTTTGCATCCATATGGTTCCTCGGTATCCCAGGAGTAGAACAGGCCTTTACAGCAGGAGGTGTATTTACAACCGCTGTCATAGGTCTTCTCCTTACCGGACTTATAGTTATGATAACAGAATACTTTACATCTAAGAGCTTTGGCCCTGTTAAACATATAGCTGCTGCAAGCCAGACAGGACACGGCACCAATGTAATCGCAGGTCTCGCGGTCAGCATGAAGTCAACAGGACTTCCCGCCATAGTTATATCAGGAGCAATCCTCTGGGCCTATTATCTTGGCGGTGGTTTTACAGGTGATCCTGAAGGTGCTGGACGTGGACTTTTTGCTATTGCACTTTCAGCGGTCTCGATGCTGTCAATGACAGGGATTGTTGTCTCAATTGACTCCTATGGACCAATTACTGACAATGCTGGTGGAATTGCAGAGATGGCAGAGCTCCCTGACAGTGTCAGGGCTGTTACAGACCCTCTCGATGCAGTAGGTAACACCACTAAGGCGGTTACAAAGGGATATGCGATAGGCTCAGCAGCCCTTGCAGCTCTGGTTCTTTTTGCTGAATATTCGAGGTCCTTTGGCGAGTCACTTGCCTTTGACCTCTCGAACCCAAAGGTCCTTGTTGGTCTCTTTATAGGTGGCCTTCTGCCATACTATTTCGGCTCACTTCTCATGGAGGCTGTGGGAAAGGCAGCAGGGGGAGTTGTTGAGGAGGTCAGAAGACAGTTCAGAGAGATCCCTGGTATAATGGAGGGCAAGGCAAAGCCTGAATACGGAACATGCGTTGATATAGTTACAAAGGGGGCTATCAAGCAGATGATGTTGCCCGCCCTAATCCCGGTTGCTGCACCCATACTGGTCGGCTTCATCATTGGTAAGGAGGCTCTCGGCGGTATTCTCATCGGCAGTATCATTACAGGTCTCTTCCAGGCTATTGCGATGACGAGTGGCGGTGGCGCATGGGACAACGCAAAGAAATACATTGAAGACGGTGCCTATGGCGGGAAAAAGTCTGATGCCCACAAGGCTGCTGTTACAGGTGATACAGTTGGCGACCCCTACAAGGATACAGCAGGGCCTGCTATTAACCCTATGATAAAGGTCATTAACATTGTTGCCCTTCTGATAGTGCCTCTTATAAAGTAGAAAAATCCAGGTGGGGGGATATTATCTCCCCACCAAAAAATCTCTACCTTTATAAAAAACAAAAAGCCCTTTTATTGACTTGAGATAACATACTCAGATAATATATAACTTTATGAAGATAGCCATAGGTAGTGACCACGCAGGATTTGACCTAAAATCAGAAATCATTAGCCTCTTGAAAGGGATGGGCATAGAGTGTTTAGATTTTGGAACAGATGGCCCACAGTCCGTTGATTATCCTGATTTCGGAGAAAAGGTCTCAATGGCTGTATCAAAAGGCGAGGTAGACAGAGGTATTCTTATCTGCGGGACAGGCATTGGTATGTCAATTGTAGCAAATAAGTTTCCGAACATAAGGGCCTCTCTATGTAATGACCTATTTACGGCTAAGATGAGCAGGCTTCACAATGATGCTAATATTCTTGTCATTGGCGGCAGGATTGTGGGAAAGGATCTTGCTAAGGAGATTGTGAGAGTCTGGTTTTCTACCGATTTTGAAGGAGGCAGGCATTTAATTAGACTTGAAAAGATTAAAAAGATAGAGGAAAGATTGGAAGATGCCGATAGATTACGTTCTTCAGGGTTTTAATAGGAAGAAAAGATGATAAATTTAAGGAATATTGATCCCGAAGTTTATCATGCCATTGAGGATGAGAGAAGGAGAGAAGAGGAAAAGATCATTCTCATTGCATCAGAAAATTATGCAAGCCAGGCAGTTATGGAGGCCCAGGGCTCCATCTTTACAAATAAATACGCTGAGGGCTATCCTGGAAGAAGGTATTATGGCGGCTGCGAATATGCTGATGTTGTTGAGAGATTGGCTATAGAACGGACTAAGGAACTCTTTGGTGCAGAACATGTAAATGTTCAGCCTCATTCGGGGTCACAAGCAAACATGGCTGTATACCTTTCTGTCCTCAAACCAGGGGACACTATCCTCGGCATGAGTCTGAATCACGGCGGTCACCTATCACATGGTACATCTGTAAATTTCTCAGGTATCCTTTACAATGGTATCACCTATGGGGTCAATAGAGACGGATTTCTTGACTATGATGATGTTCGGAGACTTGCTATTAAACATAAACCGAAGATGATAATTGCGGGTGCCAGTGCTTATTCGAGGATAATCGATTTTAAAGCCTTTTCAGAGATAGCGAGGGAAGTAGGCGCCTATTTTATGGCTGATATTGCACACATTGCAGGTCTTATAGCCACAGGCCTTCATCCTTCACCAGTGCCATATGCAGACTTTGTTACAACAACAACCCATAAAACCTTGAGGGGACCGAGGGGAGGTCTGATAATGTGTCGTGAAGCCTATGGAAAGGCCATTGATAAGATGATCTTCCCTGGTATTCAGGGAGGTCCTCTGGTTCATGTCATCGCTGCCAAGGCAGTGGCCATGAAAGAGGCCCTCGGTGAAGGGTTTAAGGATTACCAGCAGAGGGTTGTTAGGAATGCCAAGAGGCTTGCAGAGGAACTGATGCGCAGGGGTTTTATGTTGGTCTCAGGCGGTACTGATAACCATCTGATGTTGATTGACCTGACAGGGATGGGAATAACCGGGAAGGAGGCCGAGGAAGCCCTCGATGCAGCAGGCGTGACGGTAAATAAAAATTCCATCCCCTTCGATACAAAACCTCCAGCTATAACAAGCGGTATCAGGATTGGTACCCCCTGCGTAACTACACGGGGGATGAATGAGCCTGAAATGGTGGAGATTGCTGATATAATAACGGAAGTTCTCAAAAATATTAACAATAGTAAAAAAATCGAGATGATCAGGAATAGGGTCAGGGACCTCTGCAAAAGATTTCCATTGTATGAAGATAATAGATGAAGTGTCCTTTTTGCGGTGGCATACAGGATAAGGTGATCGACTCTCGCACAAGCAAGGATGGGGGGTCCATTCGCCGCAGAAGGGAGTGTCTCAGTTGTGGAAGAAGGTTTACCTCCTATGAGACTGTTGAGGAGATCGTCCCGATGGTTGTCAAAAAGGATGGAAGACGTGAGGCCTTTGAAAGGGCAAAGATACTGGGGGGGTTGAAGAAGGCCTGCGAGAAACGGCCAATAAGTATGAATGACCTCGAAGGTGTTGTCGATTCAATAGAAAAAAAACTCGCGGGAATGGGTGTAAAAGAGATACCGAGTTCCTGGATTGGCGAGGAGGTGATGTCTTCATTAAAGGAGATGGATAAGGTTGCCTATGTAAGATTTGCCTCTGTTTACAGGCAATTCAAGGATATAAACGAATTTCTTCAAGAGGTGAGGGCGCTTTTTGAACATAATAAAAGATAAAAAAAGGTGCATGATAAGGGATTGAGGACCAGAAACCTGCCGATTGATCAGTCATCGTTGTTTGAGCTCTTAAATAATCTTTATGAAGCCCTATATATTGTTGATAAGGATTGTAAGATCCTCTACTGGAATAAAGCCGCAGAACTTATTACAGGATTCCATCAACAGGAGGTCATGGGAAGAAATTGTTCCGATATACTCTCTCATATAGATGAAAAGGGCAACGTCCTTTGCGATAGGTGCTGTCCCCTCAAGCTGAGCATGTCCGATGGAAGGATTTATGAGATAGAAGCCTTTCTCAGGCATAAGGATGGACACATGGTGCCTGTATCTGTCAGGACATGTCCTCTCAGCAATGATAGTGCATCAGGAGCTGTTGAGGTCTTTGTTGATAACTCTTCCAAGATAGCCTTTTTACATAGGATAGAAGAACTTCAGAGACTTGTTATTATAGATCACCTTACAGGCCTTACAAACAGGCGTTTTATAGAAATGAGCTTAGAGGCGAGGCTTAGTGAGATGAAGAGATACGGGTGGCCCTTTGGTGTTCTCTTTATTGATATCGATAATTTTAAAAATATTAATGATCTCTATGGTCACGAAACAGGCGATAATGTGTTAAGGATGATAGCACAGACCTTTATTAACAATTCAAGACCCTTTGATACAACAGGTAGATGGGGCGGTGAGGAATTTGTCTCAATTATCCTTAATGTGGACAAGGAAAGGCTTTTCGATGTGGCAAACAGGATGAGAATGTTGATAGAGCAGTCTGTAATAACCATAGATTCAGACCTAATAAAAATTACGGTTTCCATAGGTGCAACTATGGCGAATTCAGAGGATACTGTGGAGAGCATAATAAGAAGGGCAGACCGCTTAATGTATCATGGAAAGATAACAGGAAAGAACAGGGTTATAATAGATTAGATAAGTTATTCATTATTCTTTCCTTTACAGCCCTGAACCCCTTTTCTCTCAAAATTCTAAGGATCTCAGGAGAAGAAAGGTGATTAAAAATGGCTTCCCTTTCTTCCCTGTTTTTGACCTTGTCTTTTATTTGACCTCTTATCCTTTTCAGAAAATTCAAATACTTAGAGAATTCACGGTTATATAGAGCCTCAAGTTCTTTCCTTATCCTCTTTGCAATAGCAGGACTTGAGCCACTTGTCGAGATAGCGATTTTGAGATCTCCACGTTCAAAGACAGAGGGAACTATGAAGTTACAGAAATCAGGATTATCAACAACATTCAGAAGTATATTTTTATCCGTGGCCTCGGTATAGACCCTTTCATTTATCTCTTGAGAATCTGTTGCAGCGATGGCAAGGAATGCAGATTCTATGTCGCCCCTTCTATACAATCGTGGTAAATGTCTTATTCTTCCCTTGCTTTTGTAATCCTCGAGTCTTTTTGTGATAGTGGGGCTGATGACAGTAACGTCTGCGCCGTTTTTAATGAGACAGCGGCATTTTCTTTCAGCAACTCTTCCACCGCCAACGATTATGCACTTTTTACCCTTAAGGTCAAGGTATATCGGATAGTAGAACCTATTTGATTGCTGAGAGTTCTTTTTTTGCCTCTTTTGTGATCCTGTCATCAGGATATTTTTCTATAATCATGTTGAGATATTCCTTCGCCCTGTCATTATCACCTGTGTGTTTCAAGGAAAGGGCCATGTAATAATAAACGAGGGGTATCTTTTTGTAATCAGGGAATTTCTTTAATATCGTCTCAAGACGTCTGATTACTGAGTGATAGGAGCCCTTCTTAAAGTAGAACTCAGCAACGATGAATTCGTAATCTGCCATTATATTTTTGCATTGTTGCATTTTAATCTCGACAGCCTCTCTGTACGGATTCCTCGGAAAGAGTTGCATTAGCTTTTCGAATTCTTTAAGGGCCTTCTCTGCTGCGCCATAACCCCTTTCAGGACCCTCAATCTGCGAAAAATAGACCATGGCAATCTGGTACTGAGCATAAGAGGCATATTTATTGTCAGGATAGATATCGAGAAATCTCCTGTACTCGTCAATCGCAATATCATATTCCTCATCCCTGAAATAAGAGTCTGCGAGTTTTAATTGTGCGAGGGGGGCATATTTCTTGGAGATATCCCTGTTCTTCACCTCGAGGAGAATCTTTCTTGCCTCGTCAAAGTCTTTTTTCTCGATTAATTCATTTGCCCTCGCCAGCAGCTTCTCAGGCTCAAAGGTATCTGTAGACCTTACCTCTTTTTTACCCGAGCATGAAGCAAGTAATAGAGATACAAGAAGAAATGAGGCAGCAAGCAAATTCATGATGCGCTTTCCAAACATGTAAATATTAAAAGTCTTAGAGTATGAAAATGTCAAGGGTTATTAGGTCGAATATGCGAAAAGATTGACTTTGATAGAGATGAAATTGTATACTTTTTGACGAGGTAAAAATGGGAACATATACAACATATCATCCACACAGGATAAAAAGGAAACGGACTCACGGTTTTCTCGAGAGGATGTCCACAAAGGGCGGCAGGAGAGTTCTTAGCAGGAGACGGGCAAAAGGGAGAAAGAGATTAACAATATAGTAAAACCTTGCCTCTCACTGGCATAATGCTCAAAAAAATAATTATATCCCTTATTAAGGGCTATAGATATGTCCTTTCTCCCATGCTTCCCTTCTCGTGCAGGTTTTATCCAACCTGCTCTGCCTACTCGATTGAGGCTATAGAGAAATACGGGGTATTAAAGGGGCTTTACCTTTCCTTAAGAAGGGTTCTAAGATGTAATCCCTTTAATCCCGGTGGATTCGACCCTGTAAAATAATATGGATTCACTTGAAAAAAGAACACTTATTGCAGTAATCCTGGCACTCGTGGTGCTTATTGCATCACAGTATT
>JBKBUA010000187.1:0-2734 GCA_046290845.1 Thermodesulfovibrionales bacterium | reverse complement strand
CATCTAAAAGAGACTTAAACAAAGAGAGTTTTAGAGAAAGGATCCTTGATTTTATCAGGAAACTTCATTCAGGTAATATTTATCTAATGGCTTCTCCTGATGATGTCAAAAAGGGATTCCTTTTATATTCACGGCAGGCTGTTAGGGATATATGGTGGGAGGAGGATAAGCTTGTTGTTATAGTGTTCGGGCATGTCATTACCCTGAATATAAAGAATGGCGGTTTAAACATAAACTGCGATTGTTATCCCAGGGGGAATAATTGTGAACATATCATATGTTGCCTTTTCACCCTTAAGAATCTCCTCGAGCCAGAGGTCTTCAGGATTAGCTGGAATAAGAAAAAACGCTCTATGCTTTTAAGCTCTCTTGAGGATATCCATACATTAAGAGATGATGAATATCGAGAAGAACAATGGTATGATGATATAGATGAAATTGAAGAACTCTTAATTGATGAGGAACCTATCACGAGATTGATATTTGAGCCTGAGGACCGTTATGACAGGATTAAGATTGAACTGCCTGATAATTATAGAAATGATGCCTTCAGAAAGATATGGCATATCAGGCGGAATCTTTATAAGAAAGAACTCTACCAGAAGGAAGATCTGGATATCTTTCTGAGAAACAAGGGAAAGGATATTCTTCTTACCTTTGACCCCGGGCTCCGATACCATGCCTTCACAGCCATGCATTACAATAAGCAACGTGCTTATATGAAGAAATGTGCGAAAGGGGCTGATGGCTCGGAATTAATCGCAGTAGATAGATTTGTCATTGACTTTGTAAAAGGTAAATTTAACATCGTGGATGATACAGACAAATGGCAGCCCCTTTTAGGCATAAAGAAGGGATTTTACGGGTATAAAGATGATGAGATTCCTGATGAGGTGCCCATTGAATCCAATAAAATCTATTACCTGTTAAGCGACAGGGACCTCATGAGTGACATAGGGTTCTTTTCTAAGACAGGTGAGACCTTTCCTGAAAGGCTTACCCCAGATTACGTTATAACCACAGAGACTGTTAGATATTATGGGAAAGATGATATAGATATTAAACCCCTAATAGAAACCCCTGCTGGCAGATTCCCTATCTATTTACCCTTATCTGACCTTTACAGTTTTGTTCTGAATGGGAGTTTGGGTCTTATAAGAAGGTATGAAAAACGGGCTGCACTTATTGAGTCCTTCTTTGACATTGTCCTGAAAGATGGTGGTGCTACGATGGATACAAAGCAATTTAAGTCCTCTATTGATCAGATAATGAATGATACACCACGACACAAAAAGAAGGACTTAAAACACCTTCGATCAGTATTGATGGATAAGATAAAAGAACTAATGTATCCCTTTAAATATCGCCTCTTCTTCAAAAACGGCCAATTCTACTATTTCCCTGTAGATATTAAAAGAGAGGTAGAACTCTTAAAGACCCTTTATAAGACCTTTGATGTGCTCCTGTTTAGATATGATTTTTATGACTCCTTCAAGATACCGAAGGATGAGTTTATGAGGAGGCTTCCTGATCTCTTTGAGAATTCAAAGGCTGAGGGGATTAATATCTCAATAGATAAGAAAGAGATGAGATTATCAAGATGGGAGATTGACCTCTCTGTTATTAAGGATAAAGAGATAGACTGGTTTGAGCTTCATCCAGAGATAAAGATTAATGGAGTGCCTGTATCTGAGGAATTATGGTTACAGATACTTGAAGGGAAAACCCCTTATGTAATTGGAAAGGATGCCATTGAGGCCATGGATAAAGAGACAGAAGGGGTTATTAACCACCTGAGAAGACTGATCAACCTTAACAAAAGACCTGATAAAAAGGAGATCGTAAGGATACCGAGGCTTCAGGTACTTGACTGGATAGAGTTAAGAAAAAAGGGCATAAGGTTAACCTTACCTGAGGAGGATGAAAGGGTCATTAACAAGCTCCTAGGATTTGAGATGCTCACAGAGAAGCCACTTCCACCTTCCCTTAATGCCTCTTTAAGGCCCTATCAAAGGGATGGTTATAACTGGCTATGTTTTCTTTATGAACACAGGCTCGGTGGCTGTCTCGCTGATGACATGGGTCTTGGCAAGACCCTTCAGGCTATCTCATTGCTTACAGCTATCAAAGATGGCATTTTCACCAATTCACCCCTTCACCCCTTCGCCAATCAACCTAATCTAATCATAGTCCCTCCGTCCCTTATATTTAACTGGGAAAACGAGATAAAGAGGTTTGCACCACAGATGAAGGTATGTATATATTCAGGCGCTGATAGAAACCCTGATTTTGTCGGATACGACATCGTTATAACGAGTTATGGGATAGTGCGCCGCGATATTGAGATATTTAAAGAGATGAATTTCCATGTAATAATCCTTGATGAGGCTCAGGCTATAAAGAACATACAGGCTGATACAACCTCAGCTATAAGGGGGCTCAGGGCAGGGTTTAAGATCGCCCTAACAGGCACTCCAATAGAGAATCACCTCGGTGAATACTATTCAATCATTGATCTAACCCTTCCAGGGCTTCTCGGAGATTACAAAGATTTCAGGCGTTATATAAAGTCTTATGATGAGGAGATTATCAATACTATAATCAAGAGGACAACCCCCTTTGTATTAAGGAGGACAAAAGAAGAGATACTTAAGGAACTGCCACCAAAGATAGAGACAGAGATATTCCTTGAGCTTACCCCTGTGCAAAAAGGGATATATGAGAGGACAGTTAA
>JBKBUA010000186.1:0-2772 GCA_046290845.1 Thermodesulfovibrionales bacterium | reverse complement strand
TCTTGTCAATTACATAAACAAAACTACCGTTGCTTGCTACATCCAATCCAATGTAATGCATTGTGCTACCCCCTTTTGTAAGTTTTCTTTATTATCCCTTCTCAGGGATACCACTATTCAAGGGGATAGTTATTCATAGTATCTCCTTTTCGTTTTTTAATATATATATGCATTGACACCTGATGGACAATTTGGGATAATAAGACATGAGTAAAGCTGTTATAGAGGTTTATGAAGCATTCAAATCTGCCGGTGTGCCCGAAGATAAAGCCTCTGCTGCTGCTAAAGCCGTGGCTGACATTGGTCAGGAAGACAGGCTTGCAAGGATAGAAAAGGAGATAATGGATATTGAAGGCGATATCAAGGTTATTAAGTGGATGCTGGGAGTGATTATAGCCGGTATTGCCTCTTTGATAGTCAAGTCGTTCTTCTGATCTTCTGTCTGTCACACGGGAGATATGTAATGTCCCGTGTGACAGATTCCTTAGTTGCCCTGCCAGGTGACATCATCCCTCTACCGCCTCTCTCTTGGCCTCTTCTATCAGACGGTCAATCATGGGGTCAGGTCGGGATGGCTTTCTTTCGTGCCTTCTGCGATATCTCTCCCTTGCATAGCCCGCGATATCTACTTCCTGTTCTTTGGTTTTGAGCCACTTTTCTATGTCTGATTTTCGGAATCTGAGGCATCCCTTGCTGATTTTCAGACAGGGGATTCTCTTATGGAAGACAAGGTGATAGACGCTGTGCCTCTTTATTCCCAACATTTCCGCCACTTCTTCCACGGTTAAAAGTCTTTCCATTACTTCCTCTCCTTTCTTTTCTTTCGGCCTTCCCGCCGGCCTGACCTCGCCTGAATGACTATCCTTGGACGTTTTATATACTTCCTCATCTCTATCTCTACCCTCCTTTCTCAATGGCAACTACCCAGTCTTTGTAGGTCTTTTTCTTGTTCTTGGCACTTGTCTTAATCCCGAGAAACTTTATCGCTACCCTGTCGCCTTCCTCTGCACCCTCAGCATCCAGTAAGGTCTTCAGAAAGCTTGTCAGGAATACTGTGTAGGTTGTGCCATCGTCGGCTGCAATATCAACATACTCCTGTTCGCCGTAACTGGTGATTGTCTCACCTCGCTTAGCTATCGTACCTTCCAGCACCTCGCCGGGTTGTGGTTTCCAGAAAACGGTCTGGAACTTGGACTGTTTGGCTTTTTCTTTTTCCTCGATCTTTTCGATTAGACTCATGCTTTCTCCTCCTTTTTAGATAATAAAGTAAAAGGTTCATAAAACTTGCATTCGTCGATAGAAGATATAGACAGCTGACATCCTCTCCTAAACCATATCTCGCGCCAGTCCTTTGCTTGTTCCACGCAATTGTTAAGGGGAATACTCCACACGCAACTCACACATCCAATTTGAGCATAGAATCTCAAAAACTGCTTAACGGTCTCAGGGGAAAGATTCAGTAGCATCGCATATTCCTGGACAAGCCTATTGTACGCTATTATTTCTTCTTTTATTTTCCTCACTCTTAAACTCCTTCCCTTTTCCTAATTCCCTGACAATAGGGCGGTAAAACCGACACCATTCATCCTTGTTCTCCCCCTGACCGTATGGTTCTACCGGCAATTGACACTGACGCGCCGCCCATACAAGATGCGGGTTCTTCTTGCGAAAACTCTCCGAAAGCTGGCCAGCTAATGAGAACCGGCAAGACCCACACTTCATTCTCATCCCTGCAAATTTTCTCGCAAAACCTTCTAAGTTTTGGATAACATCACACCTCGACATCCCGGTTATCCGCATATAAGAGTTCACCAGACTGTCGTATGATTCATCCTCTCTGATCATCCGTGCCATTATTTACCTCCTTTCTCTAATATCTCTAATATATATATGCTTTTACCTCACTCATTTAACGGGCAACAAGTTGTTGAGCGACACCGTACTTTTCCCCGTCTTGGCCATCTCCCAAAGATTTTTCCTGACCATGACGGCATCCCGCACCTTCCCCTGAGCCTCAAGCTGTTCGGTATAACTTGCGACTTCCTGAGCGATACGAGCATATTTGGTGGTTGACCGCAACAGTTCTACCGCCTGCATGTAACTCCATGTGGTTGAGACCCTATATGTTCCCGAAAAGCCTGCATACTTGCCACCATAAAACTGGGTTGCCCCATATACCAACGATGGGGACGAAGAGAGAGTGATGGACAATCCCCCACAATTGATGTGTTCTACGCGCTGGTCGAAAGTGCATTCACGGTCGCGACGAATGGTATTAACCATATCCCTGATTGCCTGGCTTGTGATCCCGTCTCTTACTGTCCTATCCCAGGTTTCACTTGCGATTCTGACCAGTTCATCATAGTTTATCCCCTCTATTCTCTCAACTTCGTTATTTTTTTCTTTCTTGAAAGTCGCAATCATAGAGATATCATCAAGAAAATTAAGATACGCCTGGCCAATTATGCCCCCATACTCGGCCAGACAGTCCCGATACTCCAGCAACTTTCCCTCGTCCCCTATGGTTGAGAATCGAGCACTACTTGCCGCGGAACGTTGGATATAATCAGCACGCACAATGTCGATTGCCTTCCCTTTTTGGGACGTGATACCAAAATCTGGGGGCAACTTCGGATGGCTAATTACCTGGCACTTCCCGAATATGCTATTGTCACCCCGTCTTTCCAACTCGGCCGCTTTCTGGAGAAACAGCGTCATTATGTCCACCGATACCTCTGCCCCTGAAGATCGGGCTAATTGTTCTCCTTGCCT
>JBKBUA010000185.1:0-2808 GCA_046290845.1 Thermodesulfovibrionales bacterium | reverse complement strand
ATAGTGCCTACCACAGCTACGAAACTGAGGATAAGGGATATCATAAGTATTATATAAAGGGTCATCTTCTTTCCCCTGCCTGATGCGATCAGCCTGTGATGGATATGGTTCTTATCCGCATAAAAGGGGCTCCTGCGCCTGAAGATTCGTTTCGTCATTACAATCACAGTGTCAACAACAGGAACACCGAGGATCAATAACGGTGCAACAGGCGGGACATTACTGCCCTTTCCCTGTGTTACAGCAATCGAAAGAAAGGCCAGAGAGAATCCAATTGGAAGGCTTCCGCATCACCCATGAAGAGTTTTGAAGGCGGCTAGTTATAGATCAAAAAGCCGAGGATCACTCCGCTCAGGCCAAGACTAAGGGTCATCAGATCAGCCTGATTGTTAAGGTAAGAAAGGATGGCAAAAGAAAGAAAGGCTATAAGGGAAAGTCCACCGGCAAGGCCATCGAGGCCATCGATCATGTTGAGAGAATTTATTACACCGATTACACAGAAAAATGTAAGGGGAATGGCCAGGATGCCGAGATCGATGTTCCCTGTCGAGAAGAGGTCGCCAAAGGACAGGAGAACGGTATCACTAAACAATATTATGCAGGCCACAGCAATTGCCTGGGCAATGAATTTCCAGTAATGGTTGATCTCCTTATAATCATCGAGGAAGCCAATTATGGTCAGTATAATTAGGCCCGAAAAGAATCCCCTCATGCGGGTAAGGGGTAAAAAAAAGAAGGCTTGTCAGGGATAATGCCATTATCATGCCCAGACCACCAACAAGTGGCTCTGGTCTTCTATGTATCTTTCTTTCACCTGGTTGATCCATGAGGCCGATCTTATCAGCTATATGTGATAGCCTCGGTATTATGAGAGAAGAAAATAAAAGGGACATCAGGAATACAAGTGCCATCCTCAGAGGATCGGATTTCAGAATTGTTAAATTCAAATACTCGAGTCTCCCGAGATCAATTGTGGATTTATAAACAATTATAAACCTAACATTGCATAAAAACAAGCCCGCCAAAGGGAAAGATTACAAGCACCTCTGCGAGAGGCCATTGATAGCCTTTCTGCTCATATATTATTCTAACATCGAGCCTGATATATCTTTACAATTCTCCTCGATTTTACGATATTATCCTTACATAATTAGGGTTTTTGCCTTCTCGCTTCCTGTAAGTGAGGGGGCGGTAGCACGCCCGTAAGAGGAAATAAAAAGGCTAGCCATTAGACAGCTGTCGGCTTATAAGCTTAAATGGTATCTGTCCTTTTCCTGCTTCTGCCGAATTGATAAAATTTATAGAAGTAGTGAAGACTGCCTCGGTAAGAGGACAGAGAAGAATCTTTTCCATTCAGACAGGGGATGTAGAAGTGGAAAGACATTTCTCCTCTTTGATTTGTTTAAGAAAAATACCAACAATTCCATTTATGTAGATTTTGAAGATGACCGCTTGATTAATTTCAATCTCAGCGACTTTGAAAGGCTAAAAGAGGCCGCTTATTAGCTCAAGCTTATTAGTTGTGAAAACTGAAGGTGCGACTATAAAAACAATCCTTAATTATTAAGAATCTACCCTGATGTAGCAAAAACATGAGGTAAAAGGCACTTCTTGGATAGACCGAGATTCTGGTTTATGGTAAAATTTTAAAAAAGGGAGGTCTAAATATGCCAACTTTAGAAGAAAGGGTTGATACCCTCGAGAGCATCTTAGGACAATTTATTGTTCATACTGATGTTATATTGAGAAGATTAGAAAATGAAATGAAGGCATTCAAGGATGAGATGAAGGAGTTCAAGGATGAGATGAAGGCATTTAAGGATGAGATCAGAGAAGAAAACAGGAATAGAAACAGGGAATGGAGCAATTTAGCCAAGAAGATGGGAACGCTGGTTGAAGACTTAATAGCTCCTGCCCTGAGACCTCTCCTGAGCAAGTATTTTAACTGTGAAGCAACCATGGAAGGCCAACGGATGTTCAGGAGAAAGGATGGAGAAGACTACGAGGTTGACGCCATAGTAGCCTCTGAGGATAAGGTCTTTATGGTAGAGGTAAGGTCAACGCCAAGGATAAATTATGTGGATGAGATGGTAGAAAAGAAGGAACGATTTTTTGAGTTCTTCCCTGAGTATAAGGGAAAGGAACTGATAATAATATTCGGGAGCATAACCTTTCCTGAAAATGTGATTGACTATGCCAGTAAAAAGATGGTATATGTCATGGGATGGAGGGAATGGGAATATATGGATATATTGAACTTTGAGGAGGTTAAAAAGGCTGCGGCAGGATGTTAATCGAGCCACCTATGGAAAGGAAGATAAGGTAAAAGATAGAGAGATTCGGGCATTAACATACGCAAAGGCCGAATTAAAGCCCATGAGGTTTCTTATCATTACCGAGGACGAAGAAGGCATAGAAAAAAATAGGCAATACCAATGTTGAGATCATTCCGCTCTGGAAATGGCTATTGAGGGATGAAAAATAAACCGTTTCCTTTAAGGTTTCATTACAGGCTGTCAAGACGTGCGTCCGTTTGGCCGTTCGAAAGTGCTAATATAATCATAAAGTGGAGTATTTAAAGTATGATAACAGGATACATAGAGGAAGCCTTAAAAAGAGCGAGATATGAAATTATAAATGATGAGGAGCCATATTATGGAGAGATAGAGGAACTTAAGGGGGTGGGGGGGTGTGATATGCCCCCAAAAGTGAGACAAGGGTTATGAGAGACTTTACCGCCACGCTCCCAATTTTTGATACAATGGTTATGTCATTCCCCGTGGTATTCATTCCACACCTCCAATGGAG
>JBKBUA010000184.1:0-2843 GCA_046290845.1 Thermodesulfovibrionales bacterium | reverse complement strand
GTTGTTCCCTGCCCGAGGGTACTTACGACATCTATTGTTCCTCCATGTTCCTTAATAATATTATGTGTAACAAAAAGTCCCAGTCCGTAGCCCTTTCTACCCTCCTTTGTTGTAAAGAAAGGGTCAAATATCCTTGAGAGAACCTCCTGTGACATGCCTCCTCCTGTATCACTTAACCTTATCTCGACATAATGTCCATGAAGCCTTCCTGATATCTTGATCTGCCCCTCTTCATTCATTGCCTCGATACTGTTTTTAATAAGATTTAAAAATACCTGTTTTAGCTGCTGTGGGTCTGCAAAGATAGATATGTTCTCAGGGATATCAATTATTAGCTCAACCTTCGGTGGTATCTCTGCCTTAATGAATCTTATTGCTTCCGTTACAAGGCTGTTAAGATCTGTTTTTTCTTTATGACCTGCCTTTGAATAATCCAGTATCGAGCGGACTATGTCCCTTGCCCTGTCTGTTTCCTGCTCTATCTGGAGGAGCAATTCTTTTTTAAACGCAGGCTCAGCAGTCTCAATCTCTTCCATTAAGATCTGGCAGGATGTGGAGATATTATTCAGGGGATTATTAAGTTCATGGGCAACGCTAAAAAGAAGGGTTCCAAGTGATGCAAGTTTCTCTGTCTGCATGATATGGGATTGCCTGAGTTCAAGCTCAACAAGCATCCTGTTAAAGGCCCTGCTAAGGGAAAGCATCTCTCTGTCCTGTGAAAGGACAGGGATAAACGAATATGTTCCATCCGCTATCTTTTTCATGTGATTCTCAAACAGGATGAGCGATTTTGCGAACATTCTGTAAAATACAGCACCTGCTATAAAACCTGAAGTGGCAAGGAATATAATTGAAGCGATAAGTATATTTCTTGAAGAACTCATTGTCCTCCTTATCTTTTCCTTTTTTATCTCTCCGAGTTTCTCAGCACCCCTGGCTATATCCCTTCCTTTATTCCTGATTCTGTCTTCAAGATAAGTGGATTTATTATTTTTAAACTGATTAAGTAATTCCTTGTACTCAACGATGTCTTTCTGTAGGGTGTTCGTGAAGTTATGATTAATAAAGCTTTCTATATCATTCTGATTTTTTTTGATTATGCGGTCCAGTCTTGCAAGATACTGCCCGAGTTCTTCAATGTCTTTTTCCTTGTTATATAGAAAATAATTTTTTTCATACCTCCTTACCTCAAGGATAGTATCAATAAGCTCAGAGACCACCTCGCCCTTCAGCACGATTGATTGTATATTTGTGAAGTTATCGAGATTGATAAGAATTACACCTGACATAAGTAAAAAGCCTAATAAATAGCCAGCAAGGACTTTTCCTTTTAAACTGTGAAAAATCTGAATATTCATATGTTGCATTATATCAAGTATTAGTTGCAAAATGCAATAAAGACCTGTTCAAATGATATAGAGTCATTTCCCCTTTAGATGATTCAAGAAAACTATATTAAATCGTAAGATTTTATTTTGTCTTATCCTTTAATTGCATTTTGCAACATAAGCACGCAGGGTTATCACATAAAAAATCAATAGAATCAATAAATTATCTAATAAGGTATCCTGGCATGTTATTTGATTATATATTCCCAGAAAGGAGGAGTCATGAAGAGATTTTTAAAAAAACTGGAAGACCTGTTTGTAGCAATAACCTTTGCTGAGGCTGGAGATGTTGAAACGGCGAGGCAGGTATTAAAAGAAGATGAGAAACAGGGATCTGAGGGACTCAGGATTCAGACCGAAGATAAGAAGAGGGCTGATCTTACGGCTCAACCTGTTAAATCCTGACGGATGAGAAAGCTCGGTAAGAGATTTGAGGACATGATGGCTGCCTCTGCCTTTGCAGAGGTGGGAGAGTTTGAGACCGCAAGGCAGATACTCAGAGGTAACAGGAGGGTTCTCCTTGCCCTGAGAAAAGATAGCATTAGCAAGAAGACCTTACTTTATGCGATGAATGCCTGTAAGAGGGTGGGAACAGGATTGGACATTCTGTTTATTTCTCATGACGATGGAGAGCCTGAAGAATTAAGGGAGTTTGTTAAGGCTCTCAAAGAGGAAGGGATAGTCTTCAGTCTTATAAGGAGAAGGGGGTGCCTGAAAAAGGAGATTATAGAGTATGTAAGGGAAAATAAGAACATAGACTTCGTAGTTATAGAATCTACAGAAAACCTCGAAAGGGAATGCAAAGAAGGGACCCTTTCAGATGCATGGAGTGCCCTTAGATGTCCCCTTGTTGTGGTGGGATGATACAGGAATTAAAAATTGAATTTCAAATAAATTAAAGGAGGTTTGGTTATGGCAAAGAAAAAACCAGTGGTTAAGATGATTGTAACAGGGGTAATCACGATTGTACTCTATACCCTCTTGCTGACTAATCAGGAGACGATTAACAATTATTTTGGAAGGGGTGGCTGGTATGCCTTTCTTCCAATAATAACTGCCTTTATATTCTCCTTTGCCCATGGAGCATTCACAGGCAGTTTCTGGACTGTCGTCGGTGTAGAGGCAAAGAAAAAAAGGGAGGGTAAGTAAGATGCACGATATAGCACAGACAGTATCAAACTTTATTGACCTTAACTGGATGCACATGGTATATCTCTTTCTTGTAGGATTTGTTGGTGGACTTGTAAGTGGATTTATCGGCTCAGGTGGAGCCTTTGTCCTCACCCCTGGTATGATGAGCATGGGTGTGCCGGGGCTCGTTGCAGTTGCCAGCAATATGTGCCATAAGTTTCCAAAGGCACTTGTAGGAGCAGCAAAGAGGGCAAAGTACGGTCAGGTGGATATAAAAATGGGCATCATAATGGGTGCCTCTGCAGAGGCAGGCGTCCTATTTGG
>JBKBUA010000183.1:1443-2845 GCA_046290845.1 Thermodesulfovibrionales bacterium | reverse complement strand
ACGAGGCTTAGCAAGAGACATGGTGCAACATCTGTCCTTGCTTACAGGGATATGGGTTACCTTCCTGATGCCCTCGTTAATTACCTCGTCCGTCTGGGCTGGTCTTATGGCGACCAGGAGGTGTTCACGAGGCAGGAACTTATAGATTACTTCTCCTTTGAAAATGTTGGTAAATCTTCTGCAATATTTAATCCTGAAAAATTACTGTGGCTTAATAGCCAATACATAATGAAGTCAGATGATAAGGAACTGGCAGAACTTGTTATCCCCTTTTTAATAAAAGATGGAACGATTGAAGAAGGCACCGAACTGGATTTCGATTGGCTTTCAAAGGCAGTAAAGACACTTAAAGAAAGGGCAAAGACCCTCGTTGAACTCTCTAAGATGCTCAGGTATTACATAGCAGAAGAGGTTGAATATGAAGAGAAGGCAAGGCAGAAGTTCCTTAATCCTTCAACCTTTGATTACCTTGTCATGATAAGGGATTCCCTTAAGGGGATTACTGAATTTACTGCCCAGGAGATAGAGAAGGTCTTCAGGGAGATCATTGAGAAACATAACCTCAAACTCGGACAGATTGCACAGCCTGTTAGGGTCGCTATGACAGGTGGAACGGAGAGCCCTGGCATATTCGAGGTTCTCGAGGTCATGGGGAAAGAAAAGGCGATTAAGAGACTCGATAGGGCAATTAAATATATTAGCGAAGGGCGATAATATGATAGAAGCCGCTGATTTCATAAGGGAGATTATTAAGGAAGACATCGAGAGTAACAGGTACGGGAAAAGGGTTCATACCCGATTCCCTCCTGAACCAAATGGCTATCTCCACATAGGTCATGCAAAATCCATCTGTCTCAACTTCGGTATAGCCAGGGACTTCGGAGGTCTTTGTAATCTCCGTTTCGATGATACCAATCCACTTAAGGAAGAGGTAGAGTATGTCGAGGCTATTAAGGGGGATGTCCGATGGCTCGGCTTTGACTGGCAGGAGAGGGAGTATTATGCCTCTGATTATTTCGAGAAGATGTATGAGTATGCAGTAGAACTTATAAAAAAGGGAAAGGCCTATGTCTGTGACCTGAGCCCTGAAGAAATAAGGCTTTACAGGGGGACATTAACAGAGCCCGGCAAGGAAAGCCCTTACAGGAACAGATCTATCGAGGAGAATCTTGAACTCTTTGAGAGAATGAGGGCGGGCGAATTTCCAGAAGGCTCAAGAACCCTGAGGGCAAAGATCGATATGTCATCAGGTAACATAAACATGAGAGACCCTGTGATGTATCGAATAATCCATGCCGAGCATCACAGGACGGGTAAGAAGTGGCGTATATATCCAACCTATGATTATGCCCATCCAATATCAGACTCAATTGAAGGCATTACACATTCCATATGTACTCTC
>JBKBUA010000183.1:0-1343 GCA_046290845.1 Thermodesulfovibrionales bacterium | reverse complement strand
GTATATATCCAACCTATGATTATGCCCATCCAATATCAGACTCAATTGAAGGCATTACACATTCCATATGTACTCTCGAATTTGAAGATCACAGACCCCTATATGATTGGTTCCTTGAACAGTTAGGCATCCATCATCCAAGGCAGATTGAGTTTGCTCGACTTAATCTGAGCCATACTGTCCTGAGTAAGAGAAAGCTCCTGAAGCTCGTTGATGAGGGTTTTGTAAAGGGATGGGATGATCCAAGAATGCCGACAATAGCAGGTTTAAGGAGGCGAGGCTATACACCTGAATCAATCAGGAACTTTTGTGACAGGATAGGTGTTGCAAAGAGGGATAGCCTCGTTGATGTTACACTGCTGGAGCACTGTCTGAGGGAAGACCTGAATAAAAGGGCAAGGAGGGTTATGGCAGTCCTGAGACCCCTCAGGGTTGTGATAGAAAATTATCCCGATGACCTTGTTGAGGAGATGGAGGCTATAAATAACCCTGAGGACCCTTCAATGGGCACGAGAAAGATACCATTTTCGAGGGTTATCTATATTGAAAGGGAAGATTTTCGGGAGGTTCCGCCAAAAGACTTTTACCGACTTGCACCAGGAAGGGAGGTAAGGCTCAGGTATGCCTATTTCATAAGGTGTAAGGATGTTGTTAAAGATAAGGATGGCAATATAGTGGAACTCCTTTGTACCTATGACCCATCAACGAGGGGTGGGGATTCGCCTGATGGAAGGAAGGTTAAGGCGACGCTTCACTGGGTCTCTGCATCCCATGCCATCAGGGCAGAAGTGAGGCTTTATGACCATCTCTTTAATGTGCCTGACCCTGATGAGCTTGAGGACTTCAGGGCAGGTATAAACCCTGAATCACTTATAGTGTTAAAGGATTGTTATCTTGAACCTTCCCTGGCCTCTGCAAGGCCAGGAGAGATATATCAGTTTGAAAGGCTCGGCTATTTTTGTGTTGACCCTGATTCTCAAGATGGGAACCTCGTCTTTAACAGGACGGTGACCCTTAAGGATACCTGGGCAAAGATAGAGAAGAAACACAGGAGCGGTGGTGGATAAGGTAGCCTACCTTGACTGTTTCGCTGGTGTTAGTGGTGATATGCTCCTCGGTGCCATAGTCGATTCCGGTATTCCCCTCATGAAAATAGAGGAGTCGTTAAAGGCCCTTCCTTTAAAAGGTTACAGGCTCGTTGAAGAAAGGGTTAAGAGGTCCTTTCTCAAGGCCACAAAGGTCACGGTAAGGATCACTGAAAGGAAAAAGGTCTTTCGAAGGTGGAATGAGATTAAGCAGATAATAAACGAGTCAAAACTGCCCGATCATATCAAAAAAAGGGG
>JBKBUA010000182.1:0-2862 GCA_046290845.1 Thermodesulfovibrionales bacterium | reverse complement strand
AAACTTAATAGCCTCTTCAGAGGAGATATGCTTCAATGGTATAAGACGGGCAATATAGTTTTCCTTTAACGGTTCCCTGTCCGTTGCAATCTCTATTCCTCTTTGTTTCGCCTCTGAGGAGGGGATTATCTTATAGGCATCAACACCCGAAGGTACTATGGTAAAACCCTTCAATTCGAGAACAGAAAGGAAAAGATTATAGGCATCATCAATGCTTATCTTTGAGGGTGCAATTATGGTTATCTTTCCCTTTACCCTCTCATCAAAGATAAAATTCTTTTTTGTTATCTCGGATATAAACTTTGTTATGACAGGTAACTCAACATCAACAAAATTAAAGGTAACCTTTTGCTCCTTAGGCTTATCCTGTTGTTCCGTCCCGCCCTGTAGGGGTTGAGCAAAGGCACCGGATAGAGGGTGCAAGATACAGGATACAAGACAGAGGATACAAACAACCATGAATCGTAAATCCTGATTCCCGTATCGTGAGCTTTCTCTCTGACTCACTGTCGCACCGTCGTATCGAACCGTCATGTCCCTCCTCACCTTATCTGATAATTAAGGGTCATCCTTGTACCATTTCTGATTATATCAAGACCAACCCTGTCCATCCCCTTCAGTGCTGTAAAGGCCTGTAATGCTATCTCAGGATTTGTTATGTCGTAATTATTTATCCTTAAGAGGACATCCCCATTTTGAAGGCCCAAGCTCTGGTAGATACCACCATTTTTAACTTCTCTTAGCATAAAACCCTCCTGATGACCGTTCACATAATTGGGTTGAAGCCGTGCATCGGTCATCAACTGAGAGGGATTCTCTAAGGCATGCAGTATCCCTTCCTGATTGACAATAAAGGTGTTGTTGCCCGAACTCCTTACGAGGGATGTCGCACCCTGTTCTTTAGAGCCCAATTTATCAACATTTGTATTTTCAATGGTCAATATATCAGAAAGGGGTATCTCTCTCTTTCTACCACCTGTCTGGATAACAACCTTATCCTTATAAACCCTTTCGAGAATGCCTGAATTAAATATCCTCTCTCCTCTCTTAAAGACCTCCTGTTTACCCTCTTTTGTCAGAAATATAGCGTAATTAATCCCTCCTGAGACAGTTCCCACCAATCTCATATCGAAAGATGAAGAATCTTCAGTCCCTGTTATGGGTCTGAGTTCTCCGCCAGAAAAACCAAAGGGGTTCTTCTTTAATACAGGTTCTAAATCCTTAAGAGAACGCTCTACGACAGATGGGTTAACCTTTGCCTTAAACTGACTCGCGCCTGTTGAAGGATTAAATTCAGGTGAAAGAATATCCCTCATCAGCAGAAGTAAAGAAAGAACAAGAAAAACTGACAGGATCATATTTATGGCTGTTAAGAGTCTGATATTCCTCGACAGTCCATGGTTTAGCATTCACAAATTATAATAGATAGAAAATACTTTTTACAATCTCGACAGGGCTGGGGAGGCAAGGGAGTCGGTCTTATCTTAAAGGGACTCTATACTCTTTCTCCTTTAAGAGAGTTTCAAAGTTATATCTCCTCAACCTCCTTTCTGTCTCCTCCCTGAGCTTAACCCAGACAGGATGGACAGAACAGGTATTGCTGAGATTACACAACTTTTTATCAATAGCACAGATATTCATTGCCACAGGCCCCTCAATAGCCTCAATTACATCGAGGAGGCTAATATTGCGAGGCTTCTTTGCAAGCTCAAAACCACCCTTCACACCCCTGTAAGACCTGACGATACCTGCCTTGGAGAGTTTTTGCAGTATCTTTGATAGGAATACCTTTGGTATTGACCTTGCCCTCGCAATCTCATCAACAACCTTTACCTCATTTGGATATTGAGACAGGTAAAGTACACATCTTATGGCATAATCTGTCTGGCGTGTTATCTGCATTTCAGATTAATATAATCCACTTTAAAAAATTAGTCAAGAGAACGCGTTTCCTCAAAAATAATCTCTTCGAGTCTACTTCACTTCCACTTCGCTACTTCACTTCCACTTCGTAAGTGTCATTGCCACTTCGTAAGTGGAAGTACCCTGGCACCTATATGCCCATTCCTGCCTGGCAGGAATGTCCGAAGACGGACCTGTTGGAGGGCCCTTCCAATCTTCCCGTTTCAGTTCCTGCCTGGCAGGAATGTCCGAAGACTTTATGGAAGGAAGGAAAAGTTTCCAGACGAAAATGTGTTTCAGTTCCTGCCTGGCAGGAATGTCCGAAGACTGATATTTGACCACTCTGTGGATTAAGATTAGTTTCAGTTCCTGCCTGGCAGGAATGTCCGAAGACAAAAGATTCGTTGACCCAGAAAAGATAATCGAGTTTCAGTTCCTGCCTGGCAGGAATGTCCGAAGACCTTGCCAGTTCGTTTCTATAGAACTGGCCAATTAGCAGTTTCAGTTCCTGCCTGGCAGGAATGTCCGAAGACCTGTGAGTTTTCCCATAATATTTGGGAGTTAGTTTCAGTTCCTGCCTGGCAGGAATGTCCGAAGACCTATCCTTCTGTCTGTTTAAGGTGAGTTTGAAGTTTCAGTTCCTGCCTGGCAGGAATGTCCGAAGACATATAAAAAAGTAATGAATGGATCAAGCTTTATTGTTTCAGTTCCTGCCTGGCAGGAATGTCCGAAGACAGAGATTTGGTCAACCTCTTCAGGAGACAGGTTCTGGGTTTCAGTTCCTGCCTGGCAGGAATGTCCGAAGACAATACAGCCGTAACTACATATATCTACTCTCCTTCTATGGAACGTTTCAGTTCCTGCCTGGCAGGAATGTCCGAAGACCAAAACACCCCGTGAGTATCTGTCCATAACTGATTCAGTTCCAGCCTGGCAGGACTGTCCTAAGACTATAGAAAA
>JBKBUA010000181.1:0-2945 GCA_046290845.1 Thermodesulfovibrionales bacterium | reverse complement strand
TCAATGGGAATAAAGAGAGGATAAAGAATGTAAAACGAAGCGTTTTTAATGCTTGACAAAAACACTATTCATGGGAGAGTGAAAATGAAGTGCAGACACTGTAGCAAAGAGATACTCATATCCCAGTATGGGTTAAGACATTTTTGCAGCGAGAGTTGCAAACAGGAATATCGAAGAAAATACCTTGCAATGGCAAAAAGACAGCAACGGACTGTAGAGGCCCAGAATCGTGTCAACAGTAAGGGTGGCTATGTTAATACTTACCCCCCAGATGTCAACAATATAAACCCGCATGAAAAGCCAGTTTGCGAGGGCGAAAATCAAGGTCACGGACTGGATTATGATAGTTTTGGTGGTAAACAGTGGTATGAACTGGCAAAAAGCAAATGCTGTAATTTCGAGGCGCGGAAGACCGAGGGATATTGCGTCACCCTGTTTGAACCCTATTATCGTTTTCACAGGAAGTGCAGTGAGTGCAGGCTTGGTATGGCACTGGTGACGGCAAGGTAAACTCAATCCTCGTGCCAGTACCAGAACACAAACCAGCTGCATCTTTCTCCGTTCAGGAGTGCCAGAAAAACCCACATTTTTATCTATCTTCATTGCATATATATGTGTAGGAGGTGCTTAGTATGAAAATAGAAATTAGAAAGATTGAGGTAACGGCAAGGAAAAGGTTAGTGAGCCAGAAGGTGATTGACTCTCTTGTAGACTCGATAAGCCAGGTGGGATTACTTAACCCTATCCAGGTCGCAAAGGTGGACGGACACTACAGGCTTATAGCTGGTCTTCACCGGCTTAAGGCTACAGAGAGGCTTGGCTGGCAGGAGATAGAGGCAACTATAGTGGATATCGAAGATGCACTGAAGCAGGAATTGGTAGAGATAGACGAGAATTTAATCAGGGCTGAGTTAAATGCCTTAGAAAAGGCTGAACATCTTCTAAGGCGGAAGGAGATATACGAAGAATTGCATCCAGAGACAAAAGCCGGGGTTAAGGGGGCACTGGTTAAGCATGGTCGAATTTCTGCAAACGAAACTGTTTCGTTTGCAGAAGACACGGCTAGAAAGACAGGGTTGTCTCCCAGAACCATTCAGCAGGATGTCCAGATCGCCGAGAAAATAATCCCGGAAGTTAAGGAACAGATCAGGGATAGTAAGCTTGCTAACTCAAAGCGAGAACTCTTATCCCTTGCCCGCCTCGACCCAGAGACACAAAAACAGGTGGTTGAGAAAATAGAGACCAAACAGGCGAAGAATATAGATGAGGCAAAGCACGACATACTTATCAAACAGACAAGAGAACACAGAGAGACAAACCCGTCACTGTACCATGCCCAAGAAAAGCAAATAGAAAGCATCCGACAGGCGTATAGGAAAGTTAGGGACGTATTCTTTAATACCCCTGCAAAACCTTCAGTCATGAGATTCCTGGAAGATTATCAGAACCTGCTTGCCGTCACAGAAGAAACAACAAGGCAGGTTAGGGAGATGGTGTCAGGGAAAGTTAATATCAAGGATAGTGAGGCTTTAGTCGAGAGAATCAAGGCCACTGGCAGAGAACTGAAACAGCTGTATTATCTACTCCAACCCTCACAGCCTAAGCCTGCTCAGGGGAATGGCAATGGCAATGGCAGTCAAGAGAAGGAACAAAAAGATAGTGAGAAGAAGTGCAAGGGATGCTATAAGGAAAGCTGGTGCATGGTCAAGTCCTGGAACCCCGAAATGTGTGATGGACCTTTCAGGGATAAGCAACTTCAAAATTAATGCATATATATAGTGTGAGATACACGAAGAAAGGAGGAAAAAACCAATGGTAACTTGTGAAAGTGGTCTTATGTATGCGCGAGGCACACCAAGTGTCTATTTTAGGGACGGCGTTTTTTATTTTGCCGGTTCATTCGAGGACAGGCATATCCCGAAGGGTGCCGGGTTTTGGTGGGACAAGGATGCAAGAAGGTGGTATACAAGAGACTTCAAAACCGCGGAAAAGCTCAGGGACTTTCTCGATGACACGGCCAAACAGGCCATTGAACGATTCAAGTCAAGCATTGAACTATCCTCTAAGTCCAATGCCGATCTAGATATCCCGGCACCTGAAGGGCTTGAGTATTTACCTTTCCAAAAAGCAGGGATACAGTATGCACTACAGAGAAAAAATACCCTCATTGCCGACGAGATGGGTTTAGGAAAAACCATTCAGGCTATCGGGGTGATAAACGCCATTGAAGGTATTAAAAACGTGCTAGTAGTATGCCCGGCTTTTCTCAAGTTGAACTGGCGCAACGAGTTGCAAAGATGGCTTGTGAGAGAGTTTGACATCCAGATTGTTTATTCGAACTCATTTAAGATTGCAGGTTATAAAAACGGTGGTAATGGTAACAACACAGGCACTGTTCACATAGTGAATTACGATATCCTGGAGAAAAACCTACCTCACATAGTTGACCGTGGCCCTTATGACTTGCTTATTGCGGATGAAAGCCACTATCTGAAGAACCAAAAAGCCAAAAGGACCAAGGCGACAGAACAGCTTTGCAAGTATGCGAAGAGAAGGATATTCCTGACTGGGACCCCTGTTACGAAATATCCGCTTGACCTTTTCCCGACCCTCAAGATGTTCAATCACCCCTTGAGTCAGAGTTGGATGGCCTATGCCAAGAGGTACTGCGCTATGTATGAAGGGCAATTCGGAAAGATCTTCGGGGTTAGTAATCAGAAAGAATTGCAGGAAAAACTCAGGGCCACGATTATGGTTTCACGGCGAAAGAAAGACGTCCTTACAGAACTCCCAGAGAAAATCAGGCAGGTGATTAGGATTGAGTTAGACTCAATATTCTCTCCCATGATTGCGAAAGAGAAAGAACTCGTTCAAGAGCTTAAAAAACTGCATATAAAGGACGTCCAGAACCTTAACCCATCCAGATTGCCTATTTTTTCTCAACT
>JBKBUA010000180.1:0-2997 GCA_046290845.1 Thermodesulfovibrionales bacterium | reverse complement strand
ACTGATGCAAAGTCAACAGAATGGTTCCCCATATACCCAGGCACAGATGGGATAGATGCCTTAGCACTGGCGAAAGTGATAATGAAAGAGGGGCTGGCAGATATAGACTTCATCAATACCTGGACTAACTATCCTGCTGATAAACTTGCTGCATATCTCAGGCAATACTCACCTGAGATGGCAGAGAGATACTCTGGTGTGCCTGCAAGAGACATTAAGAGGATAGCTATTGAGTTTGCCAGTGTAAAACCTGCCACAACCTACACATACAGGGGTCCCTGCAAACACCTCTATGGATCATACAATGAGCGGTGTACAATGCTCCTGCCGATAATCACTGGCAATGTGGAGAGAAAAGGCGGCTACTGTTTGCCAAGGGGCCTTGGTTACCACCAGCCTGAGCCTAAGCCACCAGAAGGCAAGGAGCCGAGTTATCTATCAACGCCGCCTCATTATCCCTTAGCAAAGTACAGGGTGAGCCACCTCGTTCCTTTCTGGATTAAGGAGGGAAGGCAAAAGGTGAGTGTCTATCTTAATTATATGTCCTGTGAGGCCTTTACAAATCCAGCAGCGACTGTCTGGAGAGAGGTCCTGATGGATGAAAAGCTCATTCCTTTTAGTGTCACCTTCTCTAACCAGATGAACGAGACCGCTGTGCTTATGGACCTTATTCTTCCTGATTGCAGTTACTTAGAAAGGCATGACCCTGAGAGCATGCCCTCAAGCCTCTGGCCATGGCTTGGGATAAGGCAGCCTGTTATTAAGCCCTTAGGAGAGGCGATTGAGTTCAGAGAAGTCCTCAAGATGATAATTCACAGGATAGACCCGGATGGCAGACGAGGGATGAGGAAGTACTGGGAGTTCAAGGATGGAGAGGACTACCTCAGACAGCAGTTTGATAAAGTCCCTGGGCTTAAGGAGGCAGGTGGCTATGAATTTCTTAAGAAGAACGGGGTTTGGCCAGTTTACGGAACCCTTGATCCTGCTACAGGCAAGATCGTTGACAAAAATGGTGAGGAGATAAAAGCAGAATATGGCATTCCTTACAAAGAAAACCCAAAGGGCAAGGCCACTATTAAAGGAAAGAGATATGCTGGCTTTGGGACCCCTGATGGCAAGATCAATATATATGCAAAAGAATATGAGGAGTATGGTTTTAATCCGCTTCCTACATTCAAGCCCCACCCCTGGCATTGGAATAAGGATGGCACATCGAGACTTAAGGATGACGAGATGGTTCTGACGACCTTCAAGTGGAATGTCCATGTTCAATCAAGGACATCAAATGTGAAATGGCTTACAGAGATAGTTCATAGCAATCCTGCCTGGATAAATGCAGAGACAGCAGCCAAACTTGGCATTAAGGATGGAGACCTTATAAGGATTACAAGTGGTGTTGGTTATATGGTGACAACGGCAAAGGTCACGGAGGGGATACATCCAAGAGTCGTGGCTGTCTCAAATACTCAGGGAACGAAGTTTGGCAGGTATGCCCTTGGAAAGAAGGATGGAGAAAAGCCCATGTGGGGTGGTGTTGATGACCCTGACCTTAAGAATATATGGTGGACCTCAAAGGCAGTAAATCCAAACTATATAATCCCTGTATTAGCAGACCCAATAGGCGGTTCACAGGGCTGGTATGATACGGTCGTGAAGGTCACTAAGGCAGAGCCAGGTGATAAACTCGGTGATATAAAAGTTGATAACTCAAAGCACTTTGAATTCTTTAAGGAGACCGAAAGATATGCCTATACAGGAGACAGACACAGGGAGATGCACCCCGAGGTTGAGGTAAAGGAACTCCCACCACCAAGACTCGGTGGAAAGGCTGTTCACGAAAGGCTTTAAAAGGTCATTCAGGGAGGGAAGTTTGACTTCCCTCCATTTTCCTAATAAAATGAAATTATGGGAAGGATATTATGTTGTATTATCTTGTCTATTTTTTTATTTTTTTCTATGGACATTGCCGCCTATTCACAGGATAAAGAAGAAGGCAATAGTATGACGGTCCATAAGGACAATGAAAAAAGAGATGAGAAACTATTGCATGATCTACAGCAGGAGCAGGTCTATTCTTTGCGGAAAGAGGAGATTTATTCTCCTTATCCATCAAATTTTATTATCCCAAAGGGTGTTTGCGAAAAGAATGAGCCTGTCATGATAATAAATAAGTAAAGTTGGAAGATAATTTAAGGGTTAAAAGATGAGGCGTTTAAAGGAGGAGATCCTTTATTTCTTCAGGGGTCTTCTTGATGTAACTTTTAAGGGCAGTAAGTTTTTTTACCTCTGGATGTCTATCCTTACCATCATAGTTATTGCGGGTCTTTATGCCTACATTACCCAACTCAGTCACGGGATGATAATAACGAGGATGAGGGATCAGGTCTCCTGGGGCTTTTATATATCGAACTTTACATTTCTTGTTGGAATAGCTGCTGCGGCGGTACTCCTCGTGATCCCTGCCTATCTCTATAGCTTTAAAGCAATTAAGAAGATCGTGATCTTTGGGGAATTACTTGCTATAACAGCTCTCATAATGGCCATCTCTTTTATATTGGTTGATATTGGAAGGGTAGAGAGGGTTTGGCACATGATGCCCTTTCCTATCGGAAAAATGAACTTCCCAAGGTCAATGCTTGCCTGGGACATGATTGTGCTGAATAGTTATTTAGGTCTGAACCTCTTCATATCAACCTATATGGGTTGTCATACCTATTTCGGAAAGAAACCCAACAAGAGACTTGTTATTATGCTTATACTGCTTTCGATACCACTTGCTATAAGTGTTCATACAGTGACAGCCTTTGTATATAATAACCTCATATCGAGACCCTTCTGGGATGCCTCGATCCTTGCACCGAGATTTCTTGCATCAGCTTTTTGTTCAGGCCCTGCCTTAATGATAATCCTCTTTCAGGTCCTTAGAAGACTGACTGATTTCAATATTCATGATAGTGCGATAATGAAACTCGCAGAGATCGTGACCTATGCAATGGC
>JBKBUA010000179.1:0-3004 GCA_046290845.1 Thermodesulfovibrionales bacterium | reverse complement strand
ACTGCATAACCCCTGAACTTTGTGTCAGGCTCGCCTGTTATCTTCCCTGTCTGGAGTTCTACATCAGCCCTGAGTGTGACAGGGTCAACCTTTGCATCACCCCTTAAGCCAAAGTTCCAGAAGTGGATATTCTCGTCATCAGCAGGGCTCCTGTCATCCACATAGGTCACATCACCACTCAGATTAAAGCCCTGGCCTTTGTAAGTAAAGAGACCCACATAAGCATCGGCATCATCTGAGACATTTTGGGTACCCTCTCTGAACTTTGCTGTGAGTAATCCAACATGGAGCTCCTTTGTAGGGTCAACAAAGAAGACTATTGCATCGTCACCGAACTTGTCATGGGCAAAGAAGAGCTTGTTACCGAGGGCAAGTGGCATATGACCAACCTTTACACCAGCAGGCACACCGAGAAGGCCAGAACCCTTATAGAGTATCCATGCCTGAAGGAGGTTAAACTGACCTTGCTTTGCATTACCTACATTTGGATTACGTCCAATGTCCTTCAAAAATGTTTTACCGTATATTCCTGTTGCACCGCTGTCTCCTTGTCCGCCCCATGTAAAGTTATCCTTTGCTTCACCATTACCAGCCTCAACCTGAATGAATCCCTGTGTATTTGGTGTTACCTGTGCATCAACAGAGAGCCTCACCCTTGAGTCATAGAATGCCTTTCCGGGGGTATCTGTATTAAAATCTACCTCCTGATACTCACCCCTTGCCCTTATCTCACCACCAATGGTGATCTGGGTCTTTCCCTTTGCTACCACTGCCTGGGTCTCTGAAGGTATCTCGGCGTGGATGGCAAAGGAGGTGGCTGCAAAGCCAAGAACGAACAGTACACCTAACAATAAAGCTAAGTACTTTTTCACTTCCTAACCCTCCTGTTGGTTAGTTCAGTCTTTTACCGCCAAGGGCGGCATCACCTCAAACCTTAAGATTTGTGCTTTAAGCCTGTAAAATAACAGGCCCTTTGATTTAACTCCCTTCTATCACCTCCTTTTATGCTGAGGCTTGTGGCCCCTTATGCTCCCAATGGAAGCCTTTTTTAAGCAGACGCCTTGGTTTTCTTTTTACCAATCCTTTGAACATGCATCTCGGTATTATTCCTGTGAGCAAGCAACTCATTCTTCAATCCCTTAATCTCCTGACTCAACCCCTTTTCAAGGGTATCGATCTTTTTATTAACAGCATCAATCCTCTTATTCGTCGTAACCGTCTTTTTCTCTAAGGCATCAACCTTTTTGTCGATCGCATCTGTCTTTTTCTCAAGATTATCAAGCCTCTTATCAATTGCATCTGTTCGCTTCTCGAGGTTATCAAGCCTCTTATCAATTGCATCTGTTCGCTTCTCGAGGTTATCAAGCCTCTTATCAATTGCATCTGTTCGCTTCTCGAGGTTATCAAGCCTCTTATCAATTGCATCTGTTCGTTTCTCGAGACTATCAAGCCTTTTATCAATTGCATCTGTTCGTTTCTCGAGGTTATCAAGCCTCTTATCAATAACCCTTATACTCTCTTTAAGTGCATTAACCTCTGTATCAATCTTCTTATTTAATCTAGTCTCTACTTCATTTATCCTGAAGGTGAGGTCTTCTCTCAGGCCCTTAATCTCGGAATCTATCTTATTATTAAGCCTTTCCTCGACAGCCTTCACCTCGTCTATAATAAATCCAATCCTGCCCTGAAAATCCTCAGCAAGTATATCGAGGTATCTCTTTATATTCCTTTCAATCTCATCATTCATCATCGACAATCGTATCTCTACAAGCTGTTAATTTATATCATAACAGCAGCACTTTGTCAAGAAAAATAATCTTAGTTTGGAATAGCAATAAACATACCAGAAAACAATGGGCTTTAGAGGAGATTTAGTTTAGCCATAATGTGTATTTACTGCAACAGTTATGGATAAAATGATACAATTGCCAATAGATAAGTTTTTGGGGTAATATTTATTCATGCACATTGGAATAATCGGTTCTGGTTATGTGGGTCTTGTGACAGGCGCCTGTTTTGCTGAATTTGGTGTATTCGTCACCTGCGTTGATAAAGACAGAGAAAAGATAAAGGCACTGAAGAGCGGGGTTATACCCTTCTATGAGCCAGGCCTCGAAGAACTCGTTAACAGAAATCTAAAACAGGGAAGATTGAGGTTTACTAATGATATTGGTGAGGCTGTTAGGGAATCCCTCGTTGTCTTTATCACTGTTGGAACGCCTCCGAGGGGTGACGGCTCTGCTGACATGAGGTATATTAACGAGGTGGCAAAGGAGATAGCAGGGCATATCGACGAATATAAGGTAATAGTCACAAAGAGCACCGTCCCTGTGGGCACAGGGAAAAGGATAGAAAAGATAATCTCGGAGAATCTCAGGAAAAGGGGTGTGATTAAAGATTCAAAAGGGTCGGATGACCCACAGGGGCAGGGATCGAATCTATTCGATATTGTGTCCAATCCTGAATTCCTCAGAGAGGGTGCTGCCATTGAGGACTTTATGAGGCCAAACAGGGTTGTCATTGGTGCAAGGAGCCCCCAGGCTATAGCCATAATGAAAGACCTTTATAAACCGCTTTATCTTATAGAGACCCCCTTTGTAATAACAGATATCGAGACGGCCGAACTTATAAAATATGCCTCAAACTCATTCCTCGCTACGAAGGTCTCCTTCATTAATGAACTCGCAAACCTCTGTGAAAAGGTGGGGGCAGATGTGAATATCGTTGCTAAGGGAATGGGCCTTGACCAGAGGATAGGGCCAAAGTTCCTCCATGCCGGACCTGGTTTTGGTGGCTCCTGTTTTCCAAAGGATACGAGGGCTATCCTGAAGATTGCAGAGGAACATGACGTAGAATTAGGAATAATCAAGGCAGCGGTTGTTGCAAATGAAAGACAGAAAGAACTGGCCTTTAATAAGATCAAAAGGGGTCTCGGCAAGATTAAAGATCTCACCATCGCTGTCCTCGGCCTCTCCTTTAAACCCAATACCGATGATATGAGAGA
>JBKBUA010000178.1:0-3061 GCA_046290845.1 Thermodesulfovibrionales bacterium | reverse complement strand
GGGCAATATACAGACAGGGCAGTGGCAGGGCTTACCATGACCATCCCATTACTGGATACGAGAGAGAGGCGGGAACTAAAGAAAAAGAACACCGAGCTTGAGGCTCAAATACGGGCAAAGGCGGTATCCGCATTCTCAAGGTATCAACGGGCTATTCAGGAGATTAAGCAAATCAACAGCGATCTCAACAGAGGACAGGCATACCTTTTGTGGCTCAAACAACGGGTTGATGCTGGCATTGATTATCAAAAGGATTACTACAAAGCAGAGACAAGACATTATGAAACTAAGGCGCAGCTAACTAATGCAATAGGCAAGTGCAATGAGGCAAGGCTTGAGCTTCTTTCATTAATCAAGCCAGACAGTCGCCATGAGTTACAGAAAAAACTTGATACATTCGGAGGATGCCATGAGTGAATATATCGAACAACCGCCGATACGGGAGGAATGGACAGTTTGCGACGCTTGTAAAGGCACAGGCGAGATTGACATGTGCGAGGTCTGCGAGGCAATGGGGAGGATAATGAACCGAGACTTTTGGTGTGAAATATGCACTTATAATGCCTGTGGGATTGAGGAAGTGGTTGATTGTCCTGAATGCGATGGCCTCGGCTATAAGGTGCATTACTATTAGGAGGCTCTGATGGATAAAAAGATTGTGATCCTTGAGGGAGGCCCTGGGGTTGGTAAGACCACTGCCCTGAAGGACAGGCAGCAAGAATTAACAGACCAGGGCATTACGGTTTACTACATAAATGCCACCGAGCCGATTACCGCATGGTTTAAGGATTATGTCCCTCTGCCCTTCAAAAGGGCAGAGGCCTTGGTCAGTTACTTTCTCAACACACTGCCCAACGAGTTCTATCTGCTTATAGACAATGCAGATTCTGTAACCAACACATCAGACAATAGAAAAACAAAGATACTTGAGCAATTACTCTTAAAGGCTAAGGGTGCAACAATAAGCTGTCAGCATTGGGGCAACCTTGCCCCAAGCCTTAAGGCAAGGCTTAAGGATGCAGAGAGGAAGTTCATAGGCAGTGGAAACTTAGGCTTTGATATAACATACATACTCCTTGCCCTGATAATCATTGCAGTAGCCCTGATGGGTCAGCATAACCTTATCTTTATCGCTGCGGCTATGCGATACATGTTTCAGGGCTTAAGGATAGGAGGAAGACAATGACATGGGTAAGTCACATATTAGTAGGGAGCTCAGTTGGTAAACTCTTTGGTTATGGCTATATACTTACAGCATTAGGCAGTGTATTGCCCGACCTGATTGAGAATATCGCACCTGTTAAGCACAGGGGCATATCCCATAGCCTGACCATATGGCTAATTGTCTTTGTAATCGCCTTTCTTACAAATCTACAGCAGGCCATGGCAATAATGATTGGTGTCTTAATAGGACATCTCCTTATGGATAGCCTGACCGTTACAGGCGTTCCTCTCTTTGATGACCGAGGCAGGTATATCACCCTCTTTGGTGGTCGCCTGAGGACTGGCACGCCGTCTGAATATATCATAGCCATATTAATCGCTGGCCTATGCACCTTATTGTCTTTCTCTGGAGGCATCAACCCCCAGGTCTCCCAATGGAAGACACTCTACAACCAGGGCATTATCGACCTACGGGAATACAGAGAAAATAGGTTTAAGGTGTTTTAAAAAAAAACACTTCCACTATATGAAGGTTCAGGGCGAAGGGATAATCATAGCCTCTGGTGAGGGATTCTCTCAAAGGCTTTATTCTCAATGGTTCTCATTCAATGGTCACAGGGTCAGATCGTAGAGAAAAAGGTCTTCATAATCTTTTCATATTTGACTGGTAACTTTATATAGTATATGACCTTAAAACGACTATCGAATTTTTTTTCCTCATAGTATATGACCTTAAAAGGAGGTGATTAACAGACATGGGATTGAAGACTCTAAAAACAATTGCCTTAACCTTGCTGCTAATACAATTAACAGTTGTTGTTGAAGCAGCCCAGAAAAATATTCCTTCTCAGAAAGATGAAACCCTGAGAAGAGGAGAAACGAGGCAGACTCTCGATCCGGGTATGTTTAATGACCCTAAGGTTAAAAGAGCCTATCAGGTCGCAAAGGAAATACCATGGGTATTAGACAGCATCTACTGTTACTGCATGTGTGAAGAGTCTCCTGTCTTCAAGCACAAGAGCCTTCTTAGTTGCTATGTTGACAACCATGCAGCCCTGTGAGACATCTGTCTCGGGGAGGCCCTGAGGGCCTTCGAGCTTTACAAAAAGGGTTATCCTGTGAAGAAGATAAAGGAGACCGTTGAAAGAGAATTTAAGAATTAGGAGGTCTTTATGAGGAACAAAAGACTAATAATGTATTTGAAAGGTCTGGGAATCCTCACCCTTATCCTTTTGTTCTCAGGCAATCTATGGGCAACAGAGACAGGGGAGAAGGTTGTTGTAGGAAATAAGACCTGTCCTGTAAGTGGAGAAAAGATCGATGAGGGTTCAGCCGTAACATATGAATATAAGGGTAAGGTTTATAGCTTCTGCTGTGAGGGCTGTGTTGAGGAGTTTAAAAAAGACCCTGAGAGATATATTGAGAAGATGGAGAAACCAAGAGATGATAGGGATGGTGAAAAACACCACCGCCATCACCACTGATAAAACTAACAAGAATGGAGGTCAAAATGAAGAAGATAGCTTTTATCACAATCATTCTGCTCATGATAGGAGGTATCGCCCTTGCAAAGGATTATGAGGTAAAGAAGAAGGCTGGTGAATATGATGTAGAGGTAAAGATCGACAAGAATCCGCCTGTCGTTGGTGACAATAATATGGAGATCGAGGTAAAGGATGCCACAGGTAAATATGTGACCGATGCGAAGGTTGTTGTTGAATACTCAATGCCTGCTATGCCAGGAATGCCACCGATGCATTACAAGACCGATGCCAGCCTTAAGGGAAATGAATACAGGGCACAGATGAACCTATCCATGTCAGGTCCCTGGAATATAGCGGTGAAAATAACGAGGGCTGGAAAGACTTCAACGATGAAATTCACTATTGATGCGAAG
>JBKBUA010000017.1:18921-22870 GCA_046290845.1 Thermodesulfovibrionales bacterium | reverse complement strand
AGGGTCGAGACGGGCCCCTCCACTGGTAAAAAATCTAAATTGGGGACCGAGTTTTTTATGGACTGCCCAGAAGATAATCCTCCCCGCATTTATATCAAATCTCCTCCTTAAATACTTACTCAAACCGAGGAGAATCCTAAGAGACTTATGGACAGGGGTAGGTAATTTTTCAAATCTTCTTAATATTCCATCTCTTATCATCTCGAGGACCTGTGGTACGCCAACGAGCACCGTTGCCTTCTTTTCCTTGATAGTAGAAAGGATTTCCGGACCTTTCAGGGATGGAGGGTATGTGATCGTAGCACCTATAATAACAGGCACGAGAAGGGTGCACATAAAGGGATAGGTATGATGAAGGGGCAGGATCGAAAGGACATTATCCCTTTCATTGACTATACCTGCCTCTAATGCCGCCAGGGCATCGGAACAGAAATTCCTGTGGCTCAGCATAACACCCTTTGGTCTCCCTGTTGTGCCTGAGGTATAGATTATGGAGGCTATGTCTGAATCAGAAACCCGCAGGGTTAATTCATGAATTGCCCCTACATCCATTCCGCATATCTGCCTGAATAAGTCTGAATCAACACTTATACCCTTTTTCCCTCTCGGTACAGACACAGAGGTTCTTTCACTGAAGAATAAGAAGGATGCCTCAGAATCATTGATGAGATTTTCAATCTCCTCCTGGGTTGAGCGAACATCAATTGGTACCGCTGCAGCACCATTTGCAACAACTCCAAAATAAATGATCCCCCATTCAGGTCTGTTTTCGAGTATTATTGCTACCCTTTCACCTTTTTTTATTCGGACTTCTCGATCTAAGTAAGCAGAGATATTTCTTACAGATCTGCCAAGGTCCTGGTATGTGATAGTTTTCCATTCACGATCAAAGTAATGGACGGCTGTGTTATCTTTGTGTTTTTCTAAAGATGCCCGGAAAAGGTCAGGAATAGTCATATAGATTAGATACGTCTTCTGATTTCTGTAATTGCCTCTTGAGCTATCTCTCTAACATTATAATCTGCGTCATTCAGAAGGGTCATAAGATAAGGGATGCTTTCGTTATCTCCTATAATCCCGATGAGATTGGCCACATCGCCCCTGACTACAGGATTGTCATCCTTTATATGTTTAATGAGGTTTGGGATTGCCCTTTTAATATTTCCCTTGTCTTCTTGAGAAAGGGTCTCCACAAGGGCAGTAACACCAAGTCTTACCCTTATACGCTCATCCCTTATAAGGTCTGCTATCATATAATAAAGTTCGCTATCATGCTTGAACATGTCTATGATATTTTCGAGGAAGCCCTTCTCCATGTATTCGGCGATCATTTCTCTGAGTTCGGTATTATCCATTTGAATATAATAACATTTTCACTGCTATCTGATGAAATTAAACACCGACGGTAAAATGGAAAGGGGGATGGAATTGGTTATGGGTTATTTTGACAGAGAAATAGGCTCTATGATAAATTATCGGAAATCTTACGGTATGAGGAGTCTATGAAGATACAGATCACATCGAGGGGGATTGAACTAAGTAAACTTCAGAAGGAAGAGATAAAGGGGAAAATAGAGCGTCTCGGCAAGTATTACGAAAGGATTATGAGGTGCAGGGTTGTGGTGGAGGCACCTCACAGGCATAAACATGAGGGTCGGCAATTCAGGGTATGTATCGAGATGAGAGTCCCTGGTGAGGACATTATTGTAAAGAGACAATTAAATGAAGACCTTGATATCGCTTTAAGGGATGCCTTTGATGCTGCTCGAAGAGAGATAGAAGATTATGTAAGGAGGCAAAGGGGGGTTGTAAAGTATCACGAGGAGCTTCCACAGGGGAGAATAACAAGCCTATTCCTCGATAAAGGTTATGGCTTTTTAACAACATTAGACGGAAGGGAAATATATTTTCATAAAAATAGTGTGATAAACCGTGATTTCTCACAACTTAAGACAGGTATGAGGGTGAGATTTGCAGAGGAGGAAGGGGATAAGGGGCCTCAGGCCAGTAGCGTAACTATCATTGATTAGTCATGTACATCGTAAGTGCCTGCCTTGCCGGAATAAACTCGAGATATGATGGAACAAACCTTAAGGATGAAGACATTATAAGGCTTATTGCCTCTGGAGAGGCTATTCCTCTCTGTCCTGAACAACTCGGAGGATTGCCTACGCCGAGGGTGAGGATAGATTTCAGAAATGGTGATGGTAAGGCCATTGTTTCGGGGCTTGCAGGTGTTTATGCCATTGGAATTGATGGAATTGACTATTCAGAAAACCTTATGATGGGCGCGATAGAGGTCCTCAAGATAGCAAGACTTATCAAGCTTAACGGTGCGATCTTAAAGGATGGTAGTCCTTCCTGTGGTGTAAGGTATGTATGGGTCGATAATAAGAAGGTCGAGGGATGTGGGGTTACTACAGCCCTGTTAAGAAACAATGGGATTGATGTCCTGAGCCTCGAGGAATGGAAGGGACTGAAAACCGCTTCATAAATCTCGCATAGTGCGTGGGCAATTTATGAATTGCCCCTACTATTTTGAAAGAGCGGGCCTCTGGCCCGCTCTTTTTTATCCTTCGATGTGAAAAACACTCCACTTACGAAGTGGCAATGACACTTACGAAGTGGAAGTAAGTGCTGTAGCACTGTAGCACGGTCGCACTATTAAGGGGTATACTATATTTATATGCAAAGGAAAGACCTGTTTGAAAAACACTTCTCTGACCGAACGGGCAAGCTTCACATCTATTGTCCTTACAGGGAAGAGACGGGCATAACTGTTCATGTAGTGATAAAGGATGGGTTCTGCTATCGTTCTGAACATTGCATGGTAATAAAGTGCAAATATAATCGCCTTCAGACAGATATAGATACCCTGCTTTCATTGACATGGTAATAGAGGATATTATTAAAAAGCTGATCGAGAGGCTATCATAGCCTGCCTGACCTTATAATCGAGATTATTAGCCAGATTCCGAGGAGAAAGGCAAGGCCGAAACTGGCTATGCCGAGGAGGGAGATACCGAAGATCCTTGGCCCAACACCCGTGGCATGCATTATGGCAGAGCTTATCAGGATGGCACTTATGATCATCCCGAGGGTTATCCTGTTGCTCGAACGATCCATATCGGTTATGAATTTTTCGAGTCCCACGTGTACCATCTTTATGTGGAGGTCATCCCTTAATATCTTCCTGATTATGTTCTTCATCTGCCTCGGGAAGAGGAATACAAAATCTCCCAGTTCCATGATATTTTTGCTTGCTCTTTCGAGTATCCTCGAAGGACTAAACTTCCGTCTTACAAGTTTAGTTGCATAGGGTTCTGCAGCAGCTATAAAGTCGAAGTCAGGGTCAAGTTGCCTTCCGATGTTTTCCAATATAAGCATTGCCTTATCAATAAGTAGCAATTCAGAGGGTATCTGCATCCTGTGTTTTATGGCAAGGTGCATGAGTATATCGAGATACTGAGCAAAATTGATCTCATGGAGTCTCCTGCCATAAAGGGGCTCAAGAAATTCTAATAGATCGACCTTGAATTCCTTCTTGAACCTGTCCAGGTCAACATCGACAGGGACAATGCCAAGTTCGATATAATTCTCTATAAGCCTGTCAAAGTCTTTCTCTATCAGGGCAATAAAGGTATTTGCCATTGTCTCCATCATCTCAGGAGTAACCCTGCCAACGATTCCAAAGTCTACAAAACCGAGTCTTCCATCAGGCATGACAAAGATATTTCCAGGGTGCGGATCGGCGTGAAAGAAACCATCTTCAAGGATCATCTTAAAATAGGCATTGACTCCAATCCTTGCGATTCTCTTCCTGTCAAGTCCCAGGGCCTCAATCCCTTTAATGTCATCAATCCTCACACCCGCTATCCTTTCCATTACGAGTACCTTTTCTGTAACAAAGGCTGAGTAAACCTCGGGTATGCATATGTCAGGATTATCC